>JACPVQ010000119.1 GCA_016191645.1 Candidatus Solibacter usitatus | reverse complement strand
AAATAAATCAAACATTTGTTATTCATGTTTTCTTTATAGATGGAAGTTTCAAAAGAAGTCGTATGCCACGACGACAAATCATCACTATTTCTCTCCATCACAACCAAATCGTTTCCCTTAAAAAACAGACCTTAAGAAACAAATGCAGGAGGCGACGGATTTTGCCGACTTTTGGAACTACTTCTTCGACTACTTCGGAGAGCAGGACTGGTTCTCCGACGCGTCGGTGAGGATTCATGAAAAGAATCTGGAGGAGCGCTTTGCGCAGTGTGCCGGATTTGTGACGGGCAAGACCTCGATCAAAGTTAAGAGGGCGCTGTTGCTGGAAATTCCCGGCCAGGACTTTGTGCATGGCACTATGCATTTTGATGGCAAGATAGCATGCGTCACGTTCTTCCGCGACATCGACACGGGCATTCTTTCCGTGGCGACTCCGGGGGAGACAATGACCCGATTCCTGCGCTTCTCGCCGCCGAAGTTGGAGCGGCTCAAGATGGCGACCGCCGTGGCGATGTAGGGAACATCTGACCCAAGGTGGACAGAGCCACACTTGAGCGCGTTTCGGAACTCCGTCTGTGCGACGCCGAAGCGTTGCTGGCTGCGGGCCGATGGGACGCTGCCTATTATTTGTTAGGTTATGTTGTCGAGTGCGCGCTAAAGGCGTGCGTGGCCAAACGCTTCCGGTTACACGAAGTACCGGAAAGAAAACTGCTCAGCGTATTCTACACACATGACCTCGATGAACTCCTACGAGCCTCCGAGGTCAAATCGGAGTTCGACAGAAACGCAAAGGTCAACCCCGGTGTTGCGTTCAACTGGAACATAGTCCTCGACTGGAGCCCCGACGCGCGATACGATGTAAACAAGACAGAGTCGCAGGCTCGTGAATTGTACACCGCCGTTACCGACTGCGATTCCGGGGTTTGGACATGGTTGAAAACACAGTATTGAAAGAGCAGTTAACAGGGGAGATGATCGAGGCTGGGGCTAAGCTCATACAGGACCTGGACGAACAAGGTGTGGTATTTCCTGTCGCCGTTTGGTACTTCCTGTCCGAGCGCAACCAGTGGCAACTCGTGTTCGCGTCTCCTCTCGTCCGATCGATGGGTTCGAGAGGATTCTACGAAAAAATTAGCGAAGCTAGAAAGGCCCTGGGGGTCCTGGCGGATGCCTTGCCCCTGTTCTCAACACGCGTTATGGACACGAGCGACCGGCTTCCGAAAAATCTACTGACAGGCCTGCATACGGGCCCGGGTCTATCAAGAATACGCTTATCCAGGGAAGTCATCGACAGACATTTCATAGATGACGCGCTCGTCTATCGAATCGCCGGTTGAGCACTCGTGACTGCGGAACTTACTTTTGCCGGGAAGACCGGGTTCTCGGATCGACCCTATCTCCTCTGAATGAACTGGTGCGGAGAGGGGGACTTGAACCCCCACGAGCTTTCGCCCGCTAGCACCTCAAGCTAGTGCGTCTGCCAATTCCGCCACCTCCGCTTTTGAGTAAACTACTTCTTCGCCGGAGCTGCCGGGGTGGATGCCGGCGCCTGCGATTGACCGGCCGGAGGAGCGGCCGGCACTGGGATGGTCACATTCTTATCGCCGGGGTTGATCTGGATCGGCTGGCCTTGCTGCGGGGCACCCTTGGCAGGGGGCGCCGGCACGTGCTTCTCGAGAACCGTGGAACCGGGATTGGGACCGCTCTGCGTCGCCAGTTTCGACAGCGACAGGCAGGTGATCATGAAAAGAACCGCCGCGATGGTTGTCGCCTTGGACAGAACCGTGGCCGACCCACGGGGACCGAAAGCCGTCTGTGATCCCATGCCGCCGAATGCGCCGGCTAGATCCGCCGCCTTGCCGCTTTGCAGCAGTACAACAATGACAAGGAACAGGCAGACAATTACGTGAATGATTGTGAGAAAAATTACCATTGGACTTCCCGGCGGAAGGACCTCCGCAACGCCTTCATGTTACCACGGGCGAGGCGGGAAAATGAACTTCTAGGCGGCCCAACCTTCCTCGGGAAGCAACTTGACGTGTATCGCGCCGTTGCGCGGCAAAGCATCCACAGGCAGTCCATCTCTCCAGGCCGAAACCTCGATCTCGACGGATTTGCCGCATTGCAGAGGGAGCGCAAGTTCCAACGTGGTTCGGAATGCCATGCGCATGCCCTCCACGCCCTCAAGCAACTGAGCGTTACCGTCCTGAATCAGAATTCGAACCGAAACGGAATCGATACAGGCGCGGATCTCGGTCTTCTCCAATGCGACGTTTGCCAGGTCGATGCGCAGGAAGAGGCCGCTGCCGTCCGATCCGTAGAGAATCTCCTTCAACACAAAAGCCGCTCCATGCATCGCGCCGGAGCGTTCACTCGCCTGGCAGGACCCCGCTCCCATCCATTCGAAATAGGAGGTCACCTCGCCATCAATGACGGGGTGTATCGTTGCCGACGGATCGACGGAGACCGCATCCGAGCGCTTGCGCAGCACGGGACGCGAAAGCTCCGCCGGCGGTGTCAAACGCAATGCCCGATAGACGTTCACCAGATGATTGCGATAAAGCTGATCAAACTCCTCGCGATTGTCGCAATCATGATGAGGACCATACCACCAGCACCAATCGCTGCCCTCGGCAATCAACAACTCTTCCAGGGCCAAGGCGTAATCGGCGGCGGGAACGGAGGCCGCATCCACGGCTTCAAACGCCTCGCGGGCTTTGCGCAGATGCTCCCATGCGATGTTGTCTTCCTCGAATCCAATCCAGACATCGAAATTCGCATTGATCCAGGAGCCGGGCGCGATGTGGTCCAACGGCTCGGGTTCCATCAGCCGGAACGCTTCCGAAACGGTCACCGCGCGCATTCCCGATTCGGCTTCGATAAGGCGGTAGAGCTCGGCGAGAAAGGGACGCCCGTTGCGTGGATAATGCTCCCAGGCGTTTTCCCCATCGAGAATAATGGGGACCAGCGCGTCGCGCCCGGCTGCCAGAACCGGCGCGCAGTTCTCACGGATGCGATGCAGAAAATCGGCCGCCGCTTGTTCGGCGGACATGCGCGAATAGACAAAGCCCACCAGGTCGCTGAGATAATGATCGCGAAAGATCATGCCCAGTTCGCGGCCATCTTTGCGCCAGAGATAGGGGCGGTAACTCACCATCGGATCGGCGGATTTGTTGAGCGATTTGGCGAGCACGCCGTTGTCCGTGGCGGCCCATCGAAAGCCCGTCTCGGCGGCGATGGCGAGCGCTTCATCGGAAACCGAACCTTCCGAAGGCCACAGGCCTGTGGGGCGGACTCCCACTCTTTCCTCAACGTAACTTGCCGCCCGCTGCAATTGCAGCCGCGCATCCTGCGGGTAGCGAAATCGCGAGGGCAGCGGAACATACGGATTCGCTTCATGCGCCACGTTCGAATCGCAGAGAAGCGGAAGGATGGGATGGTAGAACGGCGTAGCGGAAATCTCGATCTGGCCGCTTGCCGCGAATTCGCGGTAGACAGGTAAAACGTGCGAAAGAATCTCGCGCTGCTTTCGTCCCATCGCCTCCTGGTCGCCGGGCGAATAGTCCCGGCCCTTGTTCACCAGCGCGGCGATTTCACCGTCATGCGCGAGGAACTCTTCATCGAACCACGCAATCTGTGACAGAATTTGCAGATCGCGAAACGCCTGCGTATTGAAGAAATTTCGGCATCGTTGCAAGTTGTGGCCCGCCGTGTTCCAGGCATTCCACAGCTCCGCGTAGCGCGGGTAGCGTCCAATCAGGTGGGTTTCGTTGGCTTGAAAGAAATAGCGAAGCAGAAAGTGCTTCTCCTGCTCTTCCAACTCTTCAGCGGGTTTCAGGGCCGCCCGCAGAAATGGATCGGCCGCGACACCTGAGGCGTACTCTTCGATTTGCATCACCAGAGAAGGCACCAGATTGAAGGTCTGCCGGACGCCTGGAAAGTCCTTCAGGATTTTCACCATGCCGAAGTAGTCCTTGAGGGCGTGCATACGCGTCCACGGCATGTGATATTCGCCCGTCACCAGATCCTTGTAGCAAGGCTGGTGCATGTGCCAGACGAAGCAAAGATAGGTCCGCGGCATCAGCGCCCGAAGTAGCTGCGAACCGGCGCGGGCGGCTCTGTGCCTTTGATCGCCCGCCACAGGATCTCATTCAGCTCATCGTCGTCAATGCGGTCGGCTTCGGAGAAGTCGAGTTTCGCCGAACGAGCCGCACTGGAGGTCCCGGATGGGTTGCGCGTGTCCAAAGCAATCCGCGGCTTCTCCGCGGCGTACGGCCGGGAGTCCGGTTTGGAGGAAAACGCGGCAAACATGGGTTTCGCCGCGGCGTCGAACATGGTCATCGGCCGTAGACCTAGAATCAGTTCCATGGTGCGCAGCATTCCGGCGGTGGTGTAGAAAGAGCTGTCCACCATCGCCCGGCGCGTGTACGGGGAGATGATGAACGCCGGCGAGCGGTGTGAATCGACGTGATCGGCGCCGTTTTGCGCGTCGTCTTCCAGAACGAAGATGGCGGTCTTGGACCAGAAGCGCGATTTCGAAAGGCCCTCGACAATCATGCCGAGCGCGGCGTCGTTATCCGCCATCGCTGCAAGCGGCGCGATTTTTCCGGCGGCGGTTCCCGACGTGTGGTCGTTGCCGACGCGCATGATCAGGAATCGAGGCATCCTGCCTTCCTTCTCGAATTGAGCAAGGTCTTCCAGGAAAACCTTGGCGCGATCGATATCGGTGTAGTCCATATCGAAAGCGCGAAAGCGCCGATTCGTAACGGCGGCTAGCTGCGGATCGCGAACCCCCTCCACGTGCACTCCGTCCGCCACCGGCAACTTTTTCAGATTGACGAAATAGCCGTAGTTGCGCATGGAAAGACCGGCGGCCAGCACCTGCGTCCAAATGTATCCGGCGGGTGGCGCGGCGGCAGGCTCCTGGCCTTCGTAATCGTAGTGCTTGCGCCGGGCCCCGTAACTATTGGGCCACATCCGTTGCACATAGTCCGAAGCGATAGCCGCCAGCGTCCAACTGTGGCCGTCGGCGCTGACATCCGCATTCACGTAGAAGTTGTCGAAGAGGACAAACTCGCGGGCAAGTTTGTAATGATTGGGCGCGGAACTTTCCTCGAACAGCAGCAGCGATTTGTCGCCGTTGCCTTTTTCGAGCCCGCCAAAAACCTGATCGTAGGTGCGATTCTCTTTGACGATGTATACGACATGTTCGATGGGCGAGGGGTTGCGCACGGGATTGCCGTCAGGAACGCGCGCGTCCTCCAACAGTTCGTCGCGATAAGGCGAATTGGCGAAGACGGTTTTCGTGTAGGCTTCCAGCTGCTCCGGCGAAATCTGATCGATCCAGGAGATGGTTCCCTTTTGAATCGAACCGACGTATTGATCGGAGCGGATGCCCTCATGCGACTTGGCAACCTGCTTGTCCGGCCGCGGACCACGCGGATTCGCAAGGCTCCCGCCGCCGCGGCCATTGAGTACGATCAACCGGCCGTTGGACAGCACGCGCGCGCCGGTTGGATACCAGCCGGAAGGCACAAACCCAACCACGCGGCTGCGCGTTTCCGAGATGTCGACCACGGCCACGGCATTCGCGTCCGAGCACACGACGTACAGTGTTTTTTCGTCGGGACTCAAGGCCAGCGCGCTCGGCGTCATCCCGGCAGGTTGCAGCGAGGTCATAGAAAGGTTGATCGATTCGACCACGCGAAGATCTTTCCCCTCCGTGATGCCGACCACGTACACGCGATTCGTGTTGCCCGCGGTGACGAACATGCGCGCAACGTAGGGCGCGGCCTCGTTGTCTTTCTTCTCTTCCGTTTCCGGCAAGGCCGGTTTGCGCGCGCTCCAGACGATGTCCGTGGTGTGAGATCCCAGGCGGATCCGCGCCAGCGTTGAACCGTCGTTGCCATCGTGATGGTACAGAGATGCATCGGACCAGCTTGTTGTGAAATACGATTTCCCATCGGGGTGATGCAGAATGCGATAAGGACGGCGTCCCGTCTTCCAGCGTTCGATGACGCGGCCCGAAAGCGGATTGATGACCACGATCATGTCGCGGTACATCAAGGTTGCATAGAGCATGCGGCCATCGGGCGTGAGCTGCACGTCGCCAACGAAATCCTGATGCGTGCGCTGCTCTTCCGGCACGACAACGAATGTGCGCCCCAGAGTAAGCTTGCCTGCGGAAAAATCCAGTTCGTACACGCTGGCGCGAGAGCCGCCGCCGGCGTACACTTTCCTTCCATCGGACGAAATGGTGAGTCCCAGCCAACCATCCGGAATGCCCACGCGCGAGGTCTCAGCGCCTGTGGCAATCTCAATGCAACTGACGCTGGGAGGATTGTAGCCTCCGTTGAGCACCAGCAGATGCCGGCCATCTTTCGACACCACGGTGGACATGGGGAAAGTATCCACGCTGGTTTGCTTTCCCGCCGGGCGGATGGTCCAGCCGCTGTTGAGAAGAACCCCGCCGCCCGGTTGCGGACCGGTGGTGGTTCGCGTCGCCGTCTGCGAGATGAGTAGAGCGGCCACGCCGGCAACGGCGACGCCAAGAATTGTTTTTTTCATTCGTAAAATCTCTGTGCAATGGGGAAGCGGCGTCCCATGCCGAACGCCTTTGTGGTTACTTTGAGTCCGGGAGCGGCCTGCTGCCGCTTGTACTCATTGCGGTCGACTTTGTTGACAATATCGCGCACCAATTCGAGTGGAAGGCTGTGCGATGTGGCAATCGCGTCCGGAGATTGCATCTCTTCGACATACGCGCGGAGGATCTTATCGAGCACGTCGTATTCGGGCAGCGAATCCGTGTCTTTCTGATCGGGACGCAATTCGGCGGAGGGCGGCTTGGTGAATACACTTTCCGGAATAGCCCCCGGATGGCGCTTGTTGGCTACGCGCGATATTTCGTAGACCAATGTCTTGGGAACGTCGCTGATCACGGCCAGCCCGCCGCACATGTCGCCATAGAGCGTGCAGTAGCCAACGGCCAGCTCGCTCTTGTTTCCGGTGGTGAGAACCAGCGCCCCGAACTTATTGGAGAGCGCCATCAATGTAAGGCCTCGCAAACGAGATTGAACATTCTCTTCGGTCACGTCGGATGGCATGCCGGGAAATAGTGGAGCCAGTGTTTTCACAATGGTCCGGTAAGCGTCGTTGATGCTGGAGACTTCGAATCGAATCCCCAGATTGCGGGCCAAGGCTTCGGCATCCGCGTAGCTGTGTTCGGAGGAATAGGGTCCGGGCATGGAGACGCCGATAACATTCTCCGCGCCAACGGCGTCCACGGCGATTGCGGCCGTGATGGAGGAATCGATCCCGCCGCTCAAACCAATAATGACGCGGCCAAACCCGCACTTCCTGATATAGTCGCGCGTCCCCAGCACCAAGGCCTCGTAAACCGCTTCCGCTTCTTTGGGGTGCGTTTCACAGATATTCTTCGCCGACGGTGGAGCGTCGATGTCGAACACCAGAATCTGTTCCTGAAAGGACGCGCACGCGGCGAGCGTGCGGCCCTGCGCGTCCAGGGCAAAACTGCTGCCGTCAAAAACAAGCTGGTCGTTGCCGCCAACCTCGTTGACGTAAACAACGGGGATGCAATGTTTGCGCGCCGTCGTGGCAAAGATCTCGCGGCGCAGTTTGCGCTTGCCCATGTTGTAAGGCGATGCGTTGATGCTGATCAGCATGTACACGCCCTCGCCCGCCAGCTCTGCCACGGGGTCGCGTTCGTAAAGCTGCCGCGACCAGAATTGCTTGTCGTTCCACGCGTCTTCACAGATGGTGAGCGCGATTCTGCGGCCGCGCCATGTCCAGATGTGTTCCCGTTCGGCGGATTCGAAATAGCGCCCTTCGTCGAACACGTCATAGGTGGGAAGCAGCATTTTCGTCTGGCGGAAAATGATTTCGCCGCCTTCGATGACGCACGCGGCATTGATGGCATTCTTGCCGGAGTTCTCCCGCGACGCCCCAACGTAGCCCGCGATTAGGGCGATGGGCAAATGCGCGGTTTCCGACGCCAATTGAGCAAGCGCGGTTTGTGTTCGCTCCAGAAAGCTGGTCTTTTCCACCAGGTCGCGCGGAGGATATCCGTTGACGGAGAGTTCCGGAAACACAATCAGTTCGGCCCCGGCGCGCGCGGCCTCTTCGGCGGCGCGAACCATCAAGGAGACATTGCCCGGAAGATCGCCGACGGTCGTGTTGATTTGACCGAGCGCAATACGCATTAACTAGCTATTGTAGCTAGGCGTGCTGGGCCAGAAGGCGGATGGCCAATCCCGACATGCCGTCCCCGCCCAGCGTGGCAATGGGTTTCCCTTGAACGCGCACTTCCAGGCTGACACCCGCGGCCTGCAGCGCGGCATGCAGCATTTTCGTGATCTCTTCGCGGCTCTTTCCATCATTCCAGGGCTTCCACAGCTGTAACGCATCGCCCAGGCTGGGAAACTCCAGCACGATGTGCTTGCTCTCGCCGTCGATTTTGATGTCGCGGATCACTGTTGATCCAAGTATCGGCTGCCCGGCGCGGAATGATTACCCAGGAATGAAGTAAAATGCAGCAAAGCGGGCGCACAAATCGTTTGCGGTGATTGAATCCGCCGCTGGTTCGCGCATTAGACAACATGGGAAGCCCGGCTGCGTCGCGAGAGGGCCGCGGGATGAGTATTTACGAAAAGTACGACCTGATGGAAGTCCTACGGGATGACGGCGTGAAGAGCTTTCAAGCTTTGGAGAAGGACACCGGCCGCGCGGTAGAGTTGCATCTACTGGCCGGCCAACCGGGAGTGACCGAACCTCCCTACGAACTGCTGGAGATGATCAGAACGCTGACACCCGACGGTGCCGCGTTGTTTTTGGAGGCAGGCGAGCATCTGGGAACGCCGTTCGTGATTACGCATCCACTGATAGGTTTTGCCGGTTTCCGGCATTGGGTGGCACAAAATCAATTGGTACTGCCGCCCACTTTCGATCGGTTTGCGCGCGTCGGGCAATGGAAGGTTCCGGCAGCGATTGCCGAGCCGAGGCCTGCGACGACCGAAGCCGCAGTACCAAAGGCAGACGGTCCGGGTGAGTTTACACGATTGTTTAAGACGCCGGAGCCGCAGCAGAGTGTCGCGTCGTCAACGTCAGACAGCGGTCCCGGCGATGTAACGAGGGTATTCGCCGTGACCCCGGCTCCGCAGACACCAAGTGAGGCCACTCGCCTGTTTGCCGCACCCGCTCCCAATGCGCATATCCCCGAGCCGCAAGGACCGGGCGAATTCACGCGAATGTTCGCGACGCCTTCCGCTCCCCCCGCCGCCCCGCCAGTCCAGAAACCGCAAGAGCCTGGCGAGTTCACACGCATGTTCGCGACACCTTCCACGCCCCCCGCCGCTCCGGCGGTGCAGAAACCACAGGAACCCGGCGAATTCACGCGCATGTTCGCGACACCTTCCACGCCCCCAGGCCCCGCACCAGCCGCACAGGTAAAAGCTCCGGCGCAGTCCAAGTGGCCGCTCTACGCAATGGGTGGAGTCATCCTGCTTCTCGTCATCGCCCTGGTTGTTGTATTGTTGCGGGTGTGAGAATGCTGCGTCGAGAGTTGTTGCTAGCGCCGGCCGTCCTGCTTTCGGGCGCGCCGCTGAAACGTGTTGCCGGCATCGTGACCGAGTATCGCCATTGGTCCCACGCCGACGTGATTCTTGGCCGCATCCTCGGCGGCTATTCCGCGAATAACCAGCACCAGCAATCGCGGTGCAAGCTGGTTTCGCTATACACCGATCAGGTTCCCGCCAACACGGACATGAGCCGCGATTTCGCCTCGCGATTTGGCTTTCGCATCTATCCCACCATTCGTGAAGCGCTGACGCTAGGCGGGCAGCGCCTCGCTGTGGACGCGGTTGTCTTTGTCGGCGAGCACGGAAAGTATCCTACAAACGAACTCGGCCAGCACCTGTATCCGCGCTTTGAACTGTTCAGCCAGATTTTGGACGTCTACGAATCCAGCGGCCGCGTGGTGCCGACATTTTTCGATAAGCACCTTTCCTACTCGTGGGAGAAAGCCAAAACCATCTACGACCGTGCGAAAAAACTGAACCTGCCTTGGATGGCGGGCTCGTCCATTCCCGTGACCATCCGCACGCCCGTGCTGGAGATTCCGCTGAATACCCCCATCGCGATGGCCGCCGGCGTCGGTTACGGCCCTCACGACGCGTATGGCTTTCACCTTCTGGAATCGATGCAGTGCATGCTCGAACGGCGTTCCGGCGGCGAAACCGGTATCGCATCGGTGGAGTGGATTGCCGGAGATGCCGTGTGGACCTGGCTTTCAGGCGAGGGCAAATGGAGCCGCCCGCTGATCGATGAAGCGATGCGGCGCAATCCAAGAAAAGAAGCGGCGGCGCTGGAAAAAGAAGCAAAGAACCCGGTTTTGTTCCATCTTCAATACAAAGACGGGCTGCGCGCGGCGGGGCTGATCGTCGGGCCCAGCGGCGCGGAATGGACCTTCTCCATGCGGCGCAAGGAAGGGGCGGCCATCGAATCGACGTTCTTTGGATTGCCGCAACCCGGCCGGCCATTGCCGCACTTCGATGGGCTGGTGCGATGTATCGACGAAATGTTTGTCACTGGAAAACCTGTCTATCCGGTGGAGCGCACTCTGCTCACAACCGGCGCGCTGGCGTTCCTGTTTGAATCGAAGCGCCGCGGCACTCGCGTGGAAACGCCGGAACTTGCCATTCGCTATCAATCGCCGAAAGAGTTGTGGTTCCAGCGGGCGTGAGCCGCTATTGCGCTTTTTCGCGGAAGCGATCGAAGAAGTCGAAGATGTGCTGCATCGATGAGACTCCGATGGCGAAATGATCGTCCGGGAATTCCCGCGATTCGAAATTCTTCAAGATGGTCTTTGAGTAAGCGATGATCCGTTTGCTGTTCTCGGGCGTTGCCAGCGTATCTTTCAAACCATAGGAAAAAAGGACGGGCATCTCCGCGGCGTTCTTGAGAGGCACGCTGGGCAGACCTTGCACGCGGCCGCCAAATCCGCTGGCCACGGGCGCGAGCGCGCGGAAACGGTCCGGATGCGAGAAGCCGACGTGCCAGGTGCCGCCTCCTCCCATGGAATGGCCGCAGAGAAAGACTTGGTCTTTGCGGATGGGATAGAGCGCCGCCACACGTTCAAGCACTTCCATGACATCCTTCTCCGAATTGTCCAGATACATTCCATAGGGACCGCGGCCATTCGGCGTGACCACAATGTAGCCGCGTTCCTGTGCCAGCCGCTTGAACAGACTGGTTCCGTCCGCCGAGTTGTAGCGATCCATGTAGGTGTTCTCATCTCCGGTTGCGCCATGCAATCCGACGATCAGCGGGTATTGTTTTTTGGGGTCGAAGCCTTCGGGCACGAAGACGCGGAACGGCTGCAACGTTTTGTCGATCGACGATCGGTGCGCCATGCGCATGTCGCCGCTGCGCGTGGCGAGAATGTCCTTGCCCACCAGCAGCGCATCGATCAACGATTCGGCGAAATCCAGATCCTGCGGCAGCTTGAACATGTCGCTGGTATAGCCCGTCAGCCGAGAGCCGCCCATCTTCACCGCGAAGGGATGCGTCACCTTGTTCATATCGGCGACGTATTCGCGCGTAAGCCGCGTGAGTAGAGTCGTGATGTATTCGGCGGATTCCGCGGCGGCGCGCATACCGGCGGTCTTGAGTTCCACCGATTTCACTTTTTCCAGCTTCGGACGCAACGCGTCCAGCCGGCTGCGCAGCGTGGGCACGGAGTAGACGTCGCGTACGGCACTGGTAAGTGTCTTCCCCTCGCAGAGCAATTCGAATTCGATGAAAAAATGGCCTTCCGGCGCTTGTGCGGCATCCAGTGTGTGCCCCGATTCGGGGATTTGCTCAATGGGAACCGTCGTGGTCTTGTGAACATTCCCGCTGCTGTCTTTCAACGAAAGTTTGACCATATACTTCTTGGTTGGCGCGGGGTCTGGCACGTAGAGCGGGCGCACAAACAAAGTGAGCGAATCGCCGCTGACAATGCGCTTGTTCAATTGGATATCGACGGACGCCGCAACCTCCATCTCTTCACCTGGAGCCTCTCCTATGAGGAGTGTGTTCAAGCGCGCGGTGAGACGCCACGCGCGATTCCAATCTTCCTTTTGGAAAGCGGCGGTGGCGGCGGCAAAGAGCGCCTTGGACGTTTCCGTTGTCTGTCCCTTCTTTTCGGCTTCGTAAGCCAAACCGCGAGCCAGAATTCCCAACAGGCGCGCGTCATCCGGATTGACATTCTTGATCTGACGGCCACCGGTCTTGAGTAATGGATTCTCCTGCGCCGCGGCGAGCAAGGTGAACAAGCAGCAAGCAAGCAGTCGTTTCATGAGCGGTACCTCTCTATTTCGGAGCCATGCGCAATGCGCCGTCCAACCGTATCACTTCGCCGTTGAGCATGGAGTTGCCGATGATGGCGCAGGCAAGCGCGGCATATTCCGAGGGCTGCCCGAGCCGGGACGGGAAGGGCACCTGCGCTCCGAGCGACGCGCGAATCTCCTCCGTCAGGCCGCCGAGCAGCGGCGTTTCGAAAAGTCCAGGCGCGATGGTCATCACGCGCACGCCGTTACGGGCAAGATCGCGAGCCAGGGGAAGCGTCATTCCAACAATGCCGCCCTTCGAGGCCGAATAAGCCGCCTGCCCAATCTGCCCATCGAACGCGGCGACGGATGCGGTATTGATAATCACGCCGCGCTCGCCTTGTTCATCGGGAGTGTTCTGAATCATCTTCGCCGCTGCAAGGCGGATCGCATTGAACGTTCCAATCAGATTGATTTGGATGATGCGCGCGAAGCGCTCCAATGGCATGGGGCCGTCTTTGTTCACGACGCGGCCCGGATCGCCAACACCGGCGCAGTTGACCAGAATGTGGATCGCGCCAAATCGCGATACGCAGGCATCCACGGCGGCTTGCACGCCGGCGGAGTCGCAGACGTCGGCTGTAGCGGACGCCGCCGCATCGCCGAGTTCCGCTGCAACTGCCTTCGCCGCCACTTCGTTGCGATCCAACAAGAGAACCCTGCCGCCGCGTTCGACAATGGCTTGCGCCGTGGCGCGGCCCAAACCCGATCCGCCGCCGGTGATGAGTGCGGCTTTCCCTTGCATGTCCATGGCTGTCTATTCTAGCGCCGCCCGATAGCGGTCGCGCAGAATTGCGCGATGGTGCATCTCGTGCCCGGCGATCATGTAGGCCAGCGCGTTGACGGACATGTGCGCATCCTGAACCTTGCCGATTCGAGAGAAGGCCGCTTCAGGCATGTTGCGAAACAAGTGGATGGTGGCATCGCGAACGCTGGCGAATTCCGCCGCCAACTCGCGCAGCGGCACGTTGTCGAAACCGGCGTCGCGCATGAACAGATCCTGATCCATGCTCGCCAGCGGTGTAGGATCGTTTCGCCCGAACCAGAGAGCGCGAAAGGCGAAGACGCGCTCCGTGTCGATCAGATGACCAACCACTTGCCGGATGCTCCATTTGTCCTCGGCATAGCGATAGTCCGCGCGCTCCTCGCGAATGGAGTCGAGCAGCGAAAGCGTAATCCGCAACTCGCTCTGTAGAGCCTCCATCACGTCGTCCGGCGCAAGGCTGATGTAGCGCCCATAATACGGAGAATATTCCGAACTGTCTGGTCTCATATTGATACACTCATAGCGTATGTCGCGAGTTCCGTGCTACCTCCTGCTTGTTTGCATCCTCTCTTTGCTTCTCTTTGCTTGCGGTGATGGTCCCTACGTTCGACGAACGCCTGTGCCTCCGCCGCCTCCAAAGACGACGTGGATGACAATGAGCAGTTTGGCCTGCTGACACACTTACAATAGAAGATATGTCCGCCTTTCGCGTGGAGACCTCCACTCGTGTTTACGAAGCCATTGTCGAGCGTGGCATTGCCGCGCGCGTTCGCGAATTCCTGCCGCCGAAGTCCGGCCAGGTAGTAGTGGTTACCACGCGGGACGTTTGGGAATTGCACGGAAAGAAACTAGGCCATGGACTGGGAGAGCCGCTGTTTTTTCCAGGCGGCGAATCGAATAAGCGCATCACGGAAGTGGAACGCCTTGCCGAACAGATGGTCCGGCGCGGGTGCGACCGTTCCAGTGTCGTCATCGCATTCGGCGGAGGCATAGTCAACGATGTCGGCGGATTCCTGGCGGCATCCTTCATGCGCGGCATTCCGGTGTTACAGATTCCATCGACACTGGTGGCGCAGGTGGACGCGGCCATCGGCGGCAAGACCGGCGTCAATCTCACGAACGGAAAAAATCTTGTGGGTGCGTTTCATCAGCCTTTGGCAGTGTTGATCGATCCCGACCTGCTGCGCACGCTGCCGCTGCGCGAGTATCAGGCGGGGCTGTACGAGGTGATCAAGTGCGGCGTCATTCGCAGCCCGCGCTTGTTCGAGCTTTTGCGAACGCGTCAGAACAGCGTGTACGCGCAGGAGCCGGATGTGGTGGACGAATTGATCGCCGAAGCGGTGCGCATCAAGGCGGAGGTTGTGACCGCGGACGAAAAGGAAGGCGATCTGCGGAGAATTCTAAACTTCGGCCACACCATCGGCCACGCGCTGGAGGCGGAAACCGCCTACACGCGGTTCTTGCATGGCGAGGCTGTGGCGTTTGGCATGAACGCGGCCACTCGCTTGGCTCACTTAACGGGCCTGCTGAGTGAAACCGATCAGCAACAGATTCTCGAATGCGTCGCGATGTACGGTCCTATCCCCTCGCTGGAGGGAATTGCGGCGTCGCGCCTGGTGGACCGTCTTGGGGCGGACAAGAAAACGATTCAAGGCAAAGTTCACTTCGTGCTGCCCGACGCCATTGGATCGGTGCGCGTGGTGACTGGGGTTGCCAACGAAAGCGTGCTCGCCGCCACTGAGGCGGCTTTGCGATGAAGCGTGTGGGAACTACGCCTCTTGGCGCCCACGACGAGCAGCAGACGGCGCGCTGGGTAAGGGAGATGTTCGATGGCGTAGCAGGCCGCTATGACCTTCTCAACCACGTCCTTTCGCTCAATATCGACAAACGCTGGCGCACGCGCACGGTTGCGCGCGTGAAGCATGTTCTGACGCGGCCAGGAGCGCAGGTGCTGGATTTGTGCTGCGGCACCGGCGATCTGCTCATCGAACTGGAACGTACGGCGGGCCGCGCGCTGTGGGGTAGCGATTTTTGCCATCCCATGCTGACCGCCGCCTCGCGGAAAATAAACGACTCGAACTTGCGGTCAAAGGTATTCGAAGGCGATGCGCTGCTATTGCCGATGCGCGATGCATCGCTCGATTTGATCACCGTGGCATTTGGAGTGCGCAACTTCGCCAACTATCGCAAAGGGTTCGCCGAGATGCGGCGCGTTTTGAAACCCGGAGGCGTGGCGGCGATCCTGGAATTCAGCCAGCCGAAGAACGCCGCCTTTGCGAAACTATACGGGTTTTATTCCAACCGCGTGCTGCCAAGAATTGGGGCGTGGGTTTCGGGATCGTCGAAGGCCTACACTTACTTGCCGGAGTCAGTGAGAGGATTTCCGGGCCCGGATGAACTGGCCGACATACTGCGCGAATGCGGGTTCGCTGACGTCAGCTACCAGCGGATGACATTCGGCATTGTCGCGCTGCACGTGGCGAAAGTTCAGTAGCCCTCGGTACGAATCCAATAACTTTCCCGCCAGCGGCCGCCCGGCACAATGTGCTGCAAGTTCCCAAACTTGCCTTCGTGCTCGAGATTGAAATGGTTGGTGACGCCCGCCATGGGTTCAAAGCAGATGAAGTCGCGTCCCTTCGGCGCGTAGACAACCGCCACCGGAAATTTGTGGCCAAAGCGCAGCGCGATCTTCTTGCCGCCGCCTTCCACTACGAACTCCTTCACCATGTCGAGCCCGGTGAAGACATCGTCGAACTGGCGATCGCGCAGCGAGACCGGCTGCGCAAGCGAAAACTCGCGCAGTTCGCCGCTCGGCGTAAGTTTTTCGTTTAAGACGACCTGGCGGCTCACCGGCACGTGGATGCGCCAATCGTCGCGCGCCACGCCCGGCAGCGTGAAGTATGGATGAAACGCCACTGAAACGGGCATCGGCGATGTGGAGAGATTCTCCACGGAGGTTTCGATTTCCAGTACGCCGCCGCGCAGCCGATAGGTCATTTCGTAGGTGTGAGCGAATGGGAATTGCGCCATCCACTCCGGATAGCGCCAGAATTCCAAACGGCTGGTGACGGAGGCGGATTCATCGCCACTGGAAAGCGACACCACTTGCCACTGCGACGCGTAGACCACCAGTCCGTGAATCGGCTGGTGAAAACCGTCGTAGCGATAATTCTTCAATTCCGGGTTGAGCAGGAATTGCTTTCCGTTGGCCCAATACGAATCGCGGTCGATGCGATTTGCCCACGGCGCAAGAAAAGGATTCCCCGCCATGGCGGGCTTGGCTTTCAGTTCGCCGAGCGTTGCAACCGGAGACCAAAAAACCGGCTGACCATTCACCTTCATCGAATAGGAATTGTTTCCCAGCGACGGTGCAATCCAGACTTCGCTGCGCGTCTTCGCATCGGCCAGGTAGACCACTTCCGTTCCGTCGATGGTTTGACGCTCGGCGGTATAGTTCATGTGTCGAGCTTTTCGAGCAGATCGAGAGCCGTTTCGTCCTGACAGCACCAACAGATGCCGGGCGTGTAGGTGCGTATGGAACAGACCGCGCACCAGTAGGTAACGAACAGGCGCTTGCCATCTTTCCAGACATACATTCCACGCTTGTGGATGGGCTCAATTTGAAACTCGCCGCTGGAGTTGTAGCCGCCGGCAATTTCGAAATCGGCATTTTTCAGCCGCGCGTCGCGAAGCACGCCGCTGGTTTGCTCATCGCCATTCAAGGGAATTTTTCTGCCGCCGGGAAGCAGCAGCATGGGGCTGCCGCCATCCTGATTCAGGCGTCCGCGCAGCGTTTCCGCCGCTGTGGCAAGAGCCGGAAGGGCCGCCAGCGCCGGATAAATTGTGAACTGCCTGCGGGTCACCTTCCCATTCTACTTGTTACAATTCGATATTCCAATGGCAGCCCGAGTTTCGCTCTTCGTCACATGTGTCGTCGATCAGGTTTACCCGCGCACGGGCATGGCGATGACGGAAGTGTTGGAACGGCTCGGCTACGAGGTGGAGTTTCGTCAGGCGCAAACCTGCTGCGGCAAACCCGCGTTCAACAGCGGCTATCACACGCAGGCCCGCGAAGTGGCGGAGCATTTCATTCGCGTTTTTCGCGACGCCGAATGGATCGTCGTCCCTTCGGGCTCCTGCACGTCGATGATCACGCATCATTTTTTCGACCTGTTTCCCAAGGGTTCCGATTTGTATGAGGAAGCGGAGTATCTTGCGCCGCGCGTGGTGGAATTCTCGCGATTCCTTTTGGAGGTCGCCAAGGTGGACGACGTGGGCGCGCGCTTCGATGGCATTGTTACCTATCACGACAGCTGCCACGCCTTACGTGAGCTGAAGATCAAGGAAGGCCCCAGAAAACTGCTGCGCAAGGTGAAAGGGCTGGAATTGCGCGAGATGGACGTAGCTGAGGAGTGCTGTGGGTTCGGAGGAACATTCTCCGTCAAGTTCCCCGAGGTCTCGGGCGGCATGGCGCGGACAAAGATCGATTCGATGATCGCCACCGGAGCCTCAACGGTGGTCTCCATCGATTCCAGCTGCCTGATGCAGCTGCAAGGCGTGATCGACCGCGTCCATGCGCCGCTGAAGACGATGCATCTGGCGGAAGTGCTGGCGTCATGCTGATCCAAATCGAACAAGCGCAAAAGATCCGCGAGACGGTTGCCGACGCGAAAATCCAAAAAGCGGTCTACTCCGCCACTGCCCGCTTGAAAGAGAAGCGCAGTGAAGTAGTCTCCATCGAGGCTCTTCCGGAGTATCAGGAATTGCGCGAGCAGGCGCATCAAATCAAAAAGCACGCGCTGGAGAATCTTGATCACTACCTGCAGGAATTTGAGCGAAACGTAATCGCGCACGGCGGCAAGGTGATTTACGCGCGCGACGGCAACGAAGTCGCGGATTTCATTCTCAATCTCGCAAAAGAGCGCGGCGTGAAGATGCTGGTGAAATCGAAGTCGATGACCACCGAGGAGATTCACCTCAACGATCGCTTGGAACATCACCATTTGGAGACCGTGGAAACGGATCTGGGAGAGTACATTATCCAACTGGCGCACGACCGGCCGTATCACATTGTCGCGCCGGCGGTTCACCTGACACGTCAGGACGTCGGGCAGATTCTGGCGAAGAGCCTGAATTTGCAGGTGTCGGATATCCCCGAAGATCAGGCGATGGTGGCGCGGCGAACCTTGCGCGAGAAGTTTTTGGCGGCGGGCATCGGCATCAGCGGCGGCAATTTTCTGGTGGCGGATTCCGGAGCCGTCAGCATTATCGAAAATGAAGGCAACGCCCGGTTGTGCACCACCGCGCCGAAGATTCACATTGCGGTTGTGGGGATTGAAAAGATGATTCCGCGCGCGCAGGATCTGGCGGTTTTTCTGAAACTGCTGGCGCGCAGCGGAACGGGACAACTGCTCAGCGTCTACACTTCGTTTCTTTCGGGACCGCGGCGGCAAGGCGAAACCGACGGGCCTGAGGAGTTCTACGTTGTTCTCATGGACAACGGGCGTACGAAGCTGCTGGCGAATCCGGAGCGGCGCGAATCGCTGTATTGCATCCGATGCGGCGCATGTCTCAATGCCTGTCCCGTGTATCGCAAGATTGGCGGGCACAACTATCCTGGGGCGTACTCAGGCCCCATCGGCGCCATCATTACGCCGCAGTATGCGGGGATCGAAAAAGACCCGTGGCTTCCCTTTGCCTCCAGCCTGTGCGGCGCTTGCGCCGAAGTCTGTCCGGTTAAGATCGACATCCCGAAGATCCTGCTCGATCTTCGCCACGAGGTAGCTGAGAAGCGCGGCGGCGAAGCAGGCAGCCCACTGGAGCGCTTCGCCTTTCGCGCCTACGCGTGGGTGATGCGGCGGCCGAGGCTCTACACAATCGGCTCGCGAATTGCCGGTCTTCTGGCGCGCATTCCGGGAATCACTTCGCTTGGCCCCGGCGCGAAGTGGGGCAAGGTACGCGAAGTTCCGCTTCCTGCGCGGAAGAGCTTCCGCGACCAGTGGAGTGGCAGAAAAAAGGCTTCCTCATGACGGCGCGCGAAGAGATTCTGCAGAATGTTCAAACGGCGCTAGGGCGAACGGCAGGACAACCGCCGGCGGCTGCCCCGCCTGCGCGCATACGCATTCCCGAGATTGCCGTTGCGTCGCGCGTTTCGCTGTTCACGGAGCGGCTGGAAGCGGTCGGCGGCAAAGTACATCTGGCTGCGTCGCGCGATGAGGCACGCGATATCGTAGCGGGGTTGATTGGCACGGAAGGCGCGGTGGCGTCGAATGCTCCTTTGCTTGAGCAAGCGGGAATCACGCGGTTACAAGGCGTTTCGAGCGGACATGGCGATGAAGGGTCGCTGCGCGCGGCTTGCGCCACTGCGCCGTTCGGAATCACCACGGCGGATTTCGGCCTTGCCGAAACAGGATCGCTGGTGACGCGCTCTTCCACGGAAGCCCGCCTTTTATCGCTGCTTCCACCCGTGCACATCGCACTGCTGCCGCTGGGCCTGTTGATCACGGGGCTCGATGAACTTTTTTCAAAAGTTCCTTTGCCCGCCGGGGATACCTCGTCACTGGTAATCATCACTGGTCCTTCGCGCAGTGCGGATATCGAGATGATTCTAGTGCGCGGCGTACATGGTCCCCGTGTGGTGCACGTGATCGTGTTAGAACAGGAATAACTCCGAATGAAGATGCTCCCCGCCCGCCTACTCCTTGTCGCGCTGTCCTTCGCCGCATTCGCTTCCGCGCAGAGTTTGGAGGTCGCTGTGACGGGCGGCGTCATGAAGATGCAAAATCCGAATCTGGGAACGTTAGTCGATACCGCCAGTTCTTCGGCCTACAAGCTGGACAACGGCTGGCAAATCGGATTCCGCGGCACCTTGAACTCGTGGCGTTATCTTGGCCAGGAGTTCGGCTACTCCTACAATCGAACGCAACTCATCAATTTGACGGCCAATCAAATGGCGGGAATGGCAGTGCATCAAGGCTTATTCAATATGCTCGCGTATGCCACCAAGGACGGATCGCGCGTGAGGCCTTTCGTAGCGGGCGGCGGGCATTTCAACAGCTACGCGCCTCCGGGCACCAGCGTGACCTCAGGTGGAGCGAGTACGAAAGTCGGTTTCAACTACGGTGGCGGGATTAAGTTTCGCCTCAACGCCATGTTCACCATGCGCATGGATTTTCACCAATTTCAGAACGGCAAGCCATTCGGTTTTTTGCAGAATCGCTCCGGTCTTCTGAAGGTGAACGAAGTCACTATCGGTTTCGGCATTATCATTTAATCGCTACAATCCAAGGATGCACCGCATTCTGGCTGCCCTTCTTCTTTTTGCTTTCACACTGTTCGCCGATCACCCTGTGCGCGAGCGCAAGGCGATGGTGGTGGCGCAGGAACCGAACGCGTCCGACGTTGGCGCGGCGGTGTTGCAATCCGGCGGCAATGCTATGGACGCCGCGGTCGCCGTGGCCTTCGCTCTTGCCGCCACGTATCCCAACGCGGGCAACCTGGGCGGCGGCGGATTCCTGCTGCTGCGAACGGCATCGGGGGAGAGCGTTTTCTACGATTTTCGCGAGCGAGCGCCGGAAAAAGCCTCGCGCGACATGTACCTGGATGCTTCCGGCAAGTTGACCAGGGACAGTCTGGCCGGATGGCGCGCGCCGGGCGTTCCGGGCACCGTCCACGGTCTGGAAACCGCGCATAAAAAGTACGGCTCGAAACCCTGGGCGGAACTTGTTGCGCCTTCCGTGAAGTTGGCGAACGGATTCCGTGTTTCCTATCATCTTGCCCGCTCGCTTCGTTCGGCGTCGAAACTTCTTGGGCAATTTTCGGAGTCGAAGCGCATCTATCTTCGCGAAGGCGCCTACTACGAGGCGGGGGACACCTTCCGGCAACCGGAGCTGGCACGAACGTTGGAGCGAATTGCCCGCAACGGCGCTACGGAATTCTACGAAGGCGCGACCGCAAAGAAACTGGCGGCGGAGATGGCGGCGAATGGCGGCGTCATCACGTTGGAGGATCTCAAAAACTATCGCACCGCGATCCGCAAGCCCATCAACGGTTCCTATCGCGGCTACCAGATCATCACCGCTCCTCCGCCCAGCTCAGGCGGAATCGGCATTCTTCAGATGATGGCGATGCTGGAGCCCTCCGGCTACGAAAAGCACGGCGCGGGTTCGGCTGCCGCCATCCATTATGTGGCCGAGACCATGCGTCGCTTCTACGCCGACCGCAGCGAGTACGTGGCCGATCCCGATTTTCACAAAGTCCCTCTGTCCGGGCTTCTCAGCCGCGCCTACATCGACAAGCAGCGCGCGAGCATTCATTCCGATCGCGCGTCTACTTCACAGGAAATCCGCCCCGGCAATCCGCCCGCCTATGAGAGCGGCGAAACAACGCATTTTTCCATTGTCGATGCGCAGGGGAATGCCGTCGCGCTCACCTACACTTTGAACGGCAGCTATGGCAGTGGAGTTACCATTCCCGGACTTGGCTTTTTGATGAACAACGAAATGGACGATTTTTCGGCCAAGCCCGGCGAGCCGAACCTGTTTGGCCTGGTGCAAGGAGAAGCCAACGCCATCCAGCCGCGGAAACGCCCGCTGTCGTCGATGACTCCAACCATCCTCACCAAGGATGGCAAGCTGTTTCTGGTTCTGGGAGCGCCCGGCGGCGGACGCATTATCAACGGCGTTTTGCAGGTGATCCTAAACATCGTCGATTTCAAAATGAACGTGCAGGACGCCATTGACGCTCCGCGCTTCCATCATCAATGGATGCCCGACACGCTGAGTCTGGAAAAGGGTTTTTCGCCCGACACCATCGCGTTGTTGAAGGCGCGAGGCCACTCCGTGAACGACATCACCGACGTGTCTCTAGTGCACGCCATTCAAGTGGAGAAAGATTGGTTGGCGGGAGGAACGGACCGCCGTGGGAACGGAAAAGCCTCCGGATACTAGTCGAAGCATGTTTCACGCACTGTCCACGCACCTGTTCATCAACCATCGTTTGACCACGGCGATGCTAGATAGAATTTGGGGTGCGTCCATTCCCGCCGTGGAACTGTTTTGCGCGCGCCAGCATCTGGATTATCAGAACAAGGCGCAAATCGCTGAATTGGCCAACTGGTTCCACGATTCTCCGATGCGGCTTCATTCCCTGCATTCGCCGATGTATAGCGACGATTGCTCCGGAAAATCCGGTCCCAACGCGGTGATCACCATTACCGAGCCTGTGAAATCGAAGCGCCTTCCCATGGTGGATGAGATCAAGCGCGCGTTGGATATAGCCGAGACGATCCCGTTCCGGTTTCTCATTCAGCACATCGGCGTGGGAGCGGAAGAGTTCGACATGCGCAAAGTGGACGCCGCATTCACGGCGTTGGAGGAGTTGAGCGTCTTCGCCCGCCACCGTGGCGTGGAGATCCTGTTGGAGAACATTCCCAATCAGCTTTCGAGCGCGGAACGCCTAGTGCAATTTCTGGAGATCACGCACCTCGACCTTGGTTTTTGCCTCGACACGGGTCACGCTCATATGAATGAGGGCGTGGAAGCGGCGTTTCAGATCATGCGCGATCGCATTCGATCCACGCATGTGCACGATAACGACGGCGTCCACGATCGTCATCTGTTCCCGTTCTTGAATCCCGGCGGCAGCATCGACTGGCGCAACACCATGCAATTGCTTCGCTCACGCGCCGGTCAATATCCGTTGATGCTGGAGCTGAAAGAAGACGCGATGATGGGGCCGCCATTGGACGCTGTCCAGCAGATCTTCGACCTGCTCGAAAACGAACGTCCGCTCGAGGAGGAAGAAGGCCGGTGAGAGCGATTTTGTTCGCACTGGCGGTAATCTGCGCTCCCGCGCAGACCATGCTGAAGGATGGGCAATTGCATGTGGTGCTATGCGGAACAGGATCGCCTCTGCCCGATCCGCAGCGCGCCTCCGCATGTACGGCCATCATCGCTAACGGTGAGTTCCTGTTATTCGATATCGGGCCTGGATCGTGGCGTAAAGCCGGGTTGACGCAGTTGCCCTTGGCTAATCTCAGCGCTGTTTTTCTTACTCATTTCCACTCCGACCACATCGGCGACTTGGGCGAGGCCATCACGATGAGTTGGGCCGCGGGACGCGCGCAGCCGTTGGATGTGTTTGGCCCGCCGGGAGCGGACAAAGTAGTCGCCGGGTTTCAGGCCGCCTACTCTTTGGACGCCGGTTATCGCACCGAACATCACAGCGCGCAATGGATGCCGCCCGCCGGGGCCAAAGCGAAAGCAACCGCGGCCAATTCCGATCAGCCGGTTTTCGACCGGAGCGGAGTGCGTGTGTTTGCGTTTCCCGTCAACCACCATCCGATCACAGCGGCCTTTGGATATCGCATCGAGTATCGCGGACGGAAAGTTGTGATCACGGGCGACACCTCGAAATCGAAAGAAGTGGAAAAGAACGCCGCGCGCGCGGATCTGCTGATCCACGATGCTCTATCAAAGGATATGATTCTCGCCGCGGCGGCGATGGCGGAGGGAATGGGTCAAAAGCGTCAGGGAAAGATGGCCCGTGACATTGTCACGTATCACGCTACTCCCGTGGAAGCCGCGGAGACAGCGGCGTCGGCGAAGGTGGAGACTCTGGTGTTGACGCACATTGTTCCTCCGCTGCGCGATGAGGCGCACCAGAAGGTGTTCCTGCGCGGCGTGGCGGAAGCTTTTGCCGGCAAGATTGTGCTTGCAGCCGACGGCATGCGCTTCGATTTTCCCCCGCGCTAATGTGGGGTGGGTCTCCAGACCCGCGAGGCGGTCTCCAGACCGGCTCTGCCGGAGGGAATCGGAATCTCCGCGGCAGTCGGGATCTGGAGATCCCGACGCAGGTCTGGAGACCTGCCCCACACAGCGGCAGAGCAGCACCCAAATGAGTAGTCGTGAGTTAGTGGCCTTCGTGTTCCAGAAACTTCTCCGCTTCCATCGCCGCCATGCAACCGGCGCCCGACGCGGTGATCGCCTGACGATAGGTTCGATCCTGCACATCCCCGGCGTGGAAGACTCCGGTGATATTCGTCCGCGCGCCGCCTTTGGAAAGGATGTAGCCGTCGGGATCCAAATCCAATTGACCGGCGAACGGCTTGGTGTTGGGGATGTGGCCAATCGCGATAAACAGGCCGTCGACCGCCTGGTCATGCGCTTCGCCCGTAACCAGGTTGCGCAGCCTTACGCCCGAAACCTCTCCCTTGCTCACATCGTAAACTTCGTCGATCACCGAATTCGTGACCATCTTCAGTTTCGGATGAGCCATGGCACGGTCCAGCATGATCTTCGATGCGCGAAACTGATCGCGGCGATGAACCAGCGTGACCTCACGGCCGAAACGCGTGAGAAACAGCGATTCTTCCATCGCCGAATCGCCCCCACCCACCACCATGATGTTTTTGTCGCGGAAGAAAAACCCATCGCACGTGGCGCAGGAACTGACTCCCTTGCCGATCAGTTTTTGTTCCGATTCCAAGCCAAGCCAGCGCGCGGATGCCCCGGTGGCAACAATCAACGTGCGTGTCTCGATCCACTCCCCTTCCACGCTGAGGCGGAACGGACGCTTCGAAAGATCGGCCACTTGCGCCGACCCGTCGCGATATTCCGCGCCGAAGTGCTGCGCTTGTTGCTTCATTCTCTCCACTAGTTCGGGACCATCCACACCTTCCGGGAATCCGGGAAAGTTTTCCACCAATGAGGTGATGGAAAGTTGTCCACCAGGCTCGTGGCCGGTAATGACCAGCGGTTTCAAATTGGCGCGCGCCGTGTAGATGGCCGCGGTATTGCCGGCACAGCCGGATCCAAGAATGACAACGTTATGCATGAGATGAACAGGCGAATGCCCAAACCCATGCTAACAAAATCCTTCCGGTGAACCGCGAGAGGTTTCTGTTACTATCACGTATTCCTCGGCGCAACGCCGGGGCAAAGGAGTTGCCGTTTGAAGTACTTCGTTTGTTGTCTCGCCGCCGCCCTTTCTTTTCCCGCTTTTTCCCAAAATGCTGAGCGTGCCGTCCATTGGTTTGACGACCGCGGGGCTCTGACGGCTTCCAGCGCAAAGCCCGCGAAGGAGATTGGGAGGGAATTCCTGCAATCGAAAGCGGCAGAACTCAATCTCTCAGCGGCGGGTTTGGCGGGTGTCTATCTGCATAAGGAGTACACGACGGAGCACAACGGCGTAACCCACCAGATCTACCGCCAGCGGGCAAACGGAATCGATATCGAGAACGCGGAGTGGGTAATCAACATCGACAAAGACGGGCGCGTGTTGAACGCCGGAGGCAGGTTGTTCAATGCGTCCGCTCCCAGCGACGCCATGCGACCGGTAGCGTCCGCAATGGCTGCCGTGCAAGCTGCCGTGTTGGCCATTAATCCGGCGGTTGGAGAAAAGCTTGACGATGCGTCAGAGCGCGAAGACTCCGCAGGGCCTGGTCTACGAAGTCACGCCCATTGCCAGCCCGACACCTGGTGTTCCGCGCACGGGTCCGCCCGTTTTTGTTCCGCGGAAGCTGGTCCCGTTCACCGGCGACCCCAGCGCATCGCCGAAAGGTTGGGTATCCGGAATCGAAACGGCCGGCAACAACGCTATCGCCGGTACAAACGTTCTCGGCCGTTCCTGCGCCATCGGCCTTGCGAATTGCCCGCCTCCGCCAAAAACATCGGTGGCGGCGGACCTCAATTTCAGCTTTCCTTACGAAGTGGGGCCGAAAGCCCTTGCGCCGACTGCTTACCCGGACGCCGCAACCACCAACCTCTTTTATTTCGTGAACCGCGCGCACGACCTTTTCTATACGCTCGGTTTTGACGAGGCGGCCGGCAACTTTCAGCAGGACAACTTTGGGAAAGGCGGCATGGGCGGCGACCCCATCAACGCTCTTTCCCAGTTTGGCGTTGCCGCGCAGGGCGGCGCGTTCCTGAACAACTCGCTTTTCCAAGGGACCAGCGATGACGGAATGGCGCCCACGCTGTTCATCTTCGTCAACTTTGGTTTGTGGGGCCAGTTACCCGGATTCTTCACCGACGCGTCAATGGACGCCAATGTTGTCTACCACGAATACACGCACGGCGTGAGCAGAAGACTGGCCAGCCGCCTTTACGAAACCACGCAGGGCCGGGCGATGGGTGAAGCCATCAGCGACTATTTCGGCGTGGAATTCGCGCTTCCCGACGGCGCTCCCGCGGATGGATCGTACCCTGCTGGCGAATACTTTCTTTACCTGCCGGATCGCGGTGATCGTACGCGGCCCTACTCCACGAAAATGGAGATCAATCCGCTTACCTTCGCCAACCTCGGGCAAGTGGCGGCTGAACCGGAAGTCCATGCGGATGGCGAGATCTTCGCCGAGGCCATTTGGGAAGTGCGGGCCAATCTGATTGCTCAATTCGGCGACAAGAACGGACGCCGCCGCGCCAACCAAATCCTTGTCGACGCGATGAAGCTTGCTCCTCCCATGGCGTCGATGCTCGACATGCGCGATGCGATTCTCCTGGCCGATCGTGCCGGATTCGCGGGAGCCAGCCAGGCGCAGATTTGGGCCGGATTCGCCAAACGCGGCATGGGCGCCCTGGCGCAAACCATCACCGGCAACTCCATTCATATTTCCGCTAACTTCGAACCGCCATCTCCAAAAGGATCGCTGCGTTTCTACGAAGACAAATACGTCATCGGCGAGCCGGTACGTGTGATATTGCAGGACTCCAACAATACGAAGTCGTCGGCCACTATCGTCTTGACCACGGGGAGCGGGGATCGGGAAACGTTGACCCTGCGCCGCTCCGGCAGCGTATTTCTCGGATCGATGCGAACGTTCTACCCGGGCCTTGCTCCGAACGACGGCGCGTTGGAGATTGTACCGGGTGACAAGATCACGGCGGCCTACAACGATGAGGACACTGGCGCGGGGCCTGGCATTGTTCGGGTTTCCGTGGATACAAACCCCGACTTCGCCGCATTTCTGGCGCAGCCTGTTTTCCGATTCACTGGCGAAACGCCGCTGGGGCTGAGAACTTCCTTTGGAAACATTTCCTTCCCGCTGCCCTTCGAGTTTCCGTTCTTTGAAAAGAAGTATTCCGAGGTCAAAGTCTATTCCAACGGCATTCTGACTTTTGGCAGTTTCGATTTCACGCCTTGCAACGATATCGAGTCGCTCAAGTACCTGGCTGCCGTCGCGCCCATGTGGATGGCCATGCGAACCAACGGCGCCGCGCAGACGGGGGAAAACGTTTATGTCAGCCGGACAGCCGACTCGGTGACGTTCCGATGGGCTGGGGAAACGACACCGGGTTCGCCATTCCAAGCCCCGGATGCTGTCAATTTCTCGGCGACGCTGGCGCGGGATGGACGGATTACCTTCCAATACGGGACCGGCAACAAGAACCTCGCCACAGGGTTTCGCGGTAGCGCCTGCCCTGTGGAAACACCGACGGTAGGTATTTCCAACGGCCACGAATCGTTTGTGCAGCTGATCTCGACGCACAGTGGTAACGGCAGTTTGGAATCCGCTCCGGTGGTGATCTGGGAACCGCCGTACGCCAATCTCGGCGGGCCAGTGGGCATTTTGGAGTTGCCCGCCGACGGTCAGGCGGTAGAAGGCCCCTTCATTGTGCAAGGCGTTACATACGACGCCGACACCAATGCGTTCCTCAGGCGAGCGGACATCATCGTCGACGGCAAGGCGGTAGGTACCGTCGCGCTCGCCACACCGCGTCAGGATTATTGCCAGGGGAAGAGCATTCCGCAGTGTCCAGGCGTGGGCTTCCGGCGCATTATCGATCCCACGGCTTACAACATTGCGCCCGGCGTGCACACGCTGGAGGTGCGGGTTACGAATTCCCGCGGCGTGGTTACCGGAATTCCCGCCAAGCCTGTGACTTTCACGCTCGTCCCAGGACCCGGGCGTGTGCCGACTGGTGCGATTGAGGCTCCCGCGGCGAATGCGAAGGTATCGGAAACCGTACTTGTCCGCGGTTACGCCTCCGTTGTGAACATGCTGGTGACCGCGGTTGACGTGCTTGTGGATGGGATCAGCTTTGGGCGCGCCCAATATGGGGTTGCCCGGGCCGACATCTGCAACGCCGCCGATCCGCGCGGGACCAACTGTCCGAACATCGGTTTCCAATTCGCGTTGGATACGCGCTTCGGCGACATCCCGATTGAGAACGGGCCGCACACCCTGCAAATCCGCGTCTTGGATGAATCGGGCCGCTTCACACTGATCCCGCAGACGCCGATTCCGTTCAACCTGGATAATGCCAACACGCTGCCTCCGGTAGGCGTTTTGAATACGCCTAAACATAACGACAAGCTCAGCGGAATGATGCGAGTCTCGGGACATACTTACGATCCGTCCGGCCGCATCCTCGGCGTCCTGCTGGTGGTGGACGGCATTTCCGTGGCAAACATCCCATACGGATCGCCGCGCGCCCAGGAATGCTCTACGCTACGGAACATTCGGAACTGCCCCAATATCGGTTTCGATCTCGATTTCGATACGAAACGATTGACGAACGGTCCCCACACGCTTTCCATTGTGTCGTTCAACGATCATGGAGGCGTGCTGGAGTTTCCGAATGTGTTGACGGAAGGCATCAATATCTTCGTGGACAACAAGTGATCCTTAACAACCTAACTGATCATTAAGGTTGACAATAAACAATAGTATGATTTACAATAAACCATGGAATCGCTGCCGGAGGTAGTAGAGCCACAGGATTCTGCTGCAGTCCGTCATCGAAGGGTTCGCGCACGCGGTGCGGAGGTTCGCGGATTCATCCTCACGAATATCGAGAAGAACTCCGGCAACATCGCCCATCTTGTGGCGACGCAGTTCAACATCTCCAGACAGGCAGCTAACAAGCATCTGAAGAATTTGGTCGCGGAAGGCGCCCTGATTCCAGAGGGCAAGACAAGGTATCGCCGCTACAAATTGGCTGAGCTCCTGGATTGGCGGAAGCTGTATACCATTGGCCCCGGAATTGAGGAGGACCTCGTATGGTCGCGCGATATTTCCGTGGTTCTCGGGAACTTGCCAAAGAATGTAATGGACATCTGGCACTTTTGCATAACCGAAATGTTCAACAATGCCCTCGACCATTCTGGTGGAAAGACCGTCTTTGTCAAGGTTGCTAGAACGGCAGCAAATACTCAGATTATGTTGATGGATGATGGCATTGGAATATTTCGAAAGATACAGTCCGAAATGAATTTGGCCGATGAGCGGCACGCCATCCTGGAACTCGCAAAGGGCAAGTTGACGACAGATCCAAAACGGCATACAGGGCAAGGGATATTCTTTACGTCCCGTGTTCTTGATTCGTTCGACATTCTTTCTTCCGGAGTGTTCTTCACACACACGTTTGGAAAGGATGAGGACTGGATACTCGAAAGGCCCGAAGCTGACGACGGTACTACAGTGTTCATGAAGCTGAATAACCATTCAGCCAGGACCGACAAGCAGATCTTTGATCAGTTCTCAAGTGGAGACGATTACGGCTTCACCAAAACCGTGGTGCCTGTCAGGCTTGCCCAGTATGGCGATGACAAGCTCATCTCTCGATCTCAAGCGAAACGCCTCCTCGTCAGGATAGACCGCTTTCGAACTGTCCTTTTTGATTTCGCGGGAGTCGAGACCATAGGGCACGCTTTCGCGGATGAAATCTTTCGTGTGTTCGCGCAAGGCCATCCAAACATCGAGATCATCCCGATCAACGCCACACCACAAGTTCAGCAAATGATCAATGCGGCTAGGGGCCAGTGGGCTGTTGACGTGGACGGCGTCTAGCCGCAAACTGCGCCCGTGACCAGGATGAACGCAAGATTTGGACAGTGCCGAGAATTGACACCCCTTCCCCTGTCTATTTATAGTCAAAGGTTGGGCTTCTCTCAACTACGTTCTCACCATGCCTAGTTCTTACCCCGAGCTTTACTTCCCCATCCTCTTTCAAGCTGTATTGGGATGCGTGGTCGCCGCCGCGCTGGTTGGTCTGGCGTTTCTCATCGGACAGCGGGTAAAGAATAAGGTAAAAGACATTCCGTACGAATGCGGAGTGAATCCGGTGGGCACCGCCAAGGAACGTTTCAGCGTGCGTTTCTACCTGGTGGCGATGGTTTTTATCCTGTTCGATATTGAAGCGATCTTTCTGTACCCGTGGGTGGTGGTCTACCGCGATCTGAAAATGGTCGCCTTCGTCGAGATGCTGATCTTCGTAGTCCTCATCATGGCGGGCTTCTTCTACATCTGGAAAAAGGGTGTCCTGAATTGGGCGGAAGAAGAATGGCACTATCGCGCCAACCCTTGGCTGGCGAATCCGAGTAAAGAGACCAACTCGGAATTGGTGAGCAAATGACAATACCGGAAGAGTTGAAGCAGGACCCCACCGTCGCCGCGGTTGTGGCCGCATTTCCCAACGCTGTTGAAGAAGCATCGAACAACCTTGGCGAGCTGACCCTGGTGGTGGCCGCAGGATCGATTCTGGATGTCTGCCGGTTACTCAAGAACGATCAGAAGTACGTGCGGCTCAGTGGCGTGACCGCGGTCGACTGGCATCCGCGCGAACCGCGCTTCGAAGTGGTCTACCTTATGCAATCGATTCAGCCCAACCGCTGGCTGCGCGTGAAATGCCGGTTGGCGGGCGACAAGCCGGAGATCGATTCGGTTTACAGCGTGTGGCGCGGAAGCGATTGGTATGAGCGGGAGACGTTCGACCTGTTCGGAATCGTCTTTAAGGGACACCCGGACCTGAAGCGCATCATGATGCCGGAAGACTGGCAGGGACATCCGCTGCGCAAAGATTACCCCGTTCACGGCTACAAATACAGTTACGCGGATCCGCAATAAGAGAAAATAATGGTCGACACCGATACCTTAACCGCGGTTGCCGAAGTTCCGGAAACGGAAACCGGCACAACGCGCAAGATGGTCCTGAACATGGGGCCGCAGCACCCGTCGACGCACGGCGTTTTGCGCATCATTTTGGAGTTGGACGGCGAGACCATCACGAAGGCTGTTCCGGAGATCGGCTTTCTGCACACCGGCATCGAGAAGCAGTGCGAAACGCGGACCTGGCAGCAAGTGGTCCCGCTCACTGATCGCACCGACTACCTGGCCAATCTCTCCAACAATCTCGGCTACTGTCTGGCGGTGGAAAAGCTGCTGCAGGTGGAAATTCCCGCGCGCGCGCAATTCATGCGCGTCATGCTGGCGGAAGTGACGCGCATCAATTCGCACCTGGTGTGGCTGGGAACGAGCGCGTTGGACGTCGGCGCGATGAGCGTATTTTTTTACTGCTTCCGCGAGCGCGAAGAGATTCTCCGGCTGTTCGAATTCTTCAGCGGCCAGCGTTTGATGACCAGCTATTTCCGCATCGGCGGCCTCGCTTTGGACGCGCCTCGCGGATGGCAGAAGTGGATCGCCAAGTTTCTCAAGGTGATGCCGTCCCGCATTGAGATGCTGGAAGGCCTGCTCAACGAGAATCCGATTTTCAAGCGCCGCACGCAGGGCATCGGCTACATCAGCCTGGACGACATGCTCGATCTCAGCGTCACCGGGCCCATGCTGCGCGCCGCCGGGTTGAAGGTGGACGCGCGCAAGGATCATCCATATTCCGGCTACGACAAGTTCGATTTCAACGTGCCCACGCTGACGCAGAACGACGTCTATGCGCGGTACTTGATCCGCATGGAAGAGATGAAGCAAAGCCTGCGCATTATCCAACAGGCTTACGAGGGCATGCCGAACGGCCCCTACACGGCGGACGCGCCGCACGTGGTTTTGCCCGATCGCGAAAAGATGAAGACCCAAATGGAGTCGCTCATCTACCATTTCAAAATTGTCACCGAAGGCTTCCGAGTGCCCGCCGGCGAGGCCTATTCGGTAATTGAATCGCCGCGCGGCGAGCTGGTCAACTATGTTGTCAGCGACGGAACGTCGAAGCCGCATCGCGTATTTCTGCGCACGCCGAGCTTCGGTAATCTGCAAGCGCTGCCCACGCTCTTTGAAGGATTCCCCATCGCCGATTCCATCGCCTCGCTGGGCGGCATGGACTTCGTGCTTGGCGACACGGACCGTTAACGTATGACATTCTCTCCTGAACTCGAAGCAAAATTCACGAAGCTGCTGACGAACTTTCCCCCGGGGAAACAAAAGAGCGCGTTGATTCCCATGCTGATGTTTGCGCAGGATGAAGTGGGCTCGGTGACGCCGGAGCTGATCAACGAAATCGCCAGGCGTTTGAGCATTCCGCCGGTTCAGGTAGACGAAGTAGTTACCTATTATTCGATGCTGCACCGCAAGCCGATGGGGAAGCATCACATTCAGGTTTGCACCAACATCAGTTGCCTGCTGTGGGATGGCGACCGTTTGTATGAACACGCATGCAAGAAGCTTGGCGTGGGCCACAAGGAAGTGACCGCCGACGGGCAATTTTCGCTGGAAGAAGTGGAATGCATGGGAGCGTGTTCGTGGGCGCCCGCCATCCAGGTGAACTACGATTTCCATCACAACGTGACGCCCGAAAAGCTGGACCAGATCATCGACAATCTGAAGAGGCCGAGCTGACCAGATGCTTTATAACGAACCCAGTCCGCTCGAAACGCGCATCCTGACCAAACGGTTCGGGCTTCCCAATTCCGCCTCCATCGAAACGTATCTGGCAAACGGCGGCTACAAGTCCTTCGAAAAAACGCTGGGCATGACGCAGGAAGCGATCATCCAGGAAGTAAAGGATTCCAACTTGCGCGGCCGCGGCGGCGCGGGTTTTCCGACGGGCATGAAATGGGGCTTCGTGCCCCGTCAATCGGCGAAGCCGAAGTATATCGTCGTCAACGCCGACGAATCGGAACCGGGCACGTGCAAGGACCGCGTGCTGATCGAGAACGATCCGCACATGTTGATTGAAGGCATTCTGATAGCCGCGCAGGCGGTGGGTTCAAAGGCCGGATACATTTACGTGCGCGGCGAGTATCGATACCTCATCGACATTCTCGACAAAGCGATCGGCGAAGCCTACGCGAAGAATTATCTGGGGAAGAACATTCTCGGGCGGGGCGTGGAATTTGAACTGTACACGCACACCGGCGCCGGCGCGTACGAATGCGGAGAGGAATCGGCACTGCTGGAATCGTTGGAAGGAAAACGCGGACAGCCGCGCATCCGGCCGCCATTCCCGGCCGTCGCGGGGTTGTACCAATGCCCCACCGTACTGAACAACGTGGAAACATTTTGCGCCGCGCCCTCCATTATCGAAATGGGCGGCAAGGCATGGGCCGATCTTGGAATTCCCAAAGCGGGCGGAACGAAGTTGACCTGCATCACCGGCCACGTCAACAAGCCGGGCGTCTACGAACTGCCCCTGGGCTATCCCGTGGAGAAGATGATTAACGAAGTGGGCGGCGGGATGCGCGGCGGAAAGAAGATGAAGGCCTTCATTCCGGGCGGCTCATCGTGCCCCGTGCTGACTGGAGATGAGGCGTGGCCGCTCACCATGGATTACGACTCGATGGCGAAAGCCGGGTCGATGCTGGGTTCGGGCGGCGTCGTCATCATGGATGAAACCACGGACATGGTGAAGGCCGCTCTGCGCATCATGCACTTCTACGCGCATGAAAGCTGCGGCTGGTGCATTCCGTGCCGCGAAGGTACCGCGTGGCTGAAGAAGCTGTTGACCCGGTTGGATCACGGCGTGGGTACCGCAAGAGATATCGACCTGGTGGGCGATTTGGCCGACAACATGTTGGGGCGGACGTTCTGCCCGCTGGGTGACGCCGCGGCATTGCCCACACAATCGATTGTCCGGAAGTTCCGCCACGAGTTTGAAGCGAAGATAGCGAAGACGCAAATCTCGATGGCGGGCGTGGAAAACCCGCTGGTGGTGGTTGGGTAGGAGATAAGAAACGCAACATGGCCGATCTTGTGAATCTGACCATCAACGGCGCCAGCGTCCAGGCCGCTCCCGGCACGCTGCTCATCGACGCCGCCAAGCACGCCGGAATCGAGATTCCCGCGTTCTGCTACTACGAAGGCTATTCTCTCCAGGCCGCCTGCCGCATGTGTCTGGTGGAAGTGGAAAAGATGCCGAAGCTGCAGGCTTCCTGCACTCTGCCCGTCTCCGAAGGCATGGTGGTGCGAACGGAAACGGCTCCGGTGGTGAAGGCCCGCAAGACCACGCTGGAGTTTCTGCTCACCAACCACCCGCTCGATTGCCCCGTCTGCGACAAGGGCGGTGAATGCGAGTTGCAGGACATGGTGTTCCGCTACGGCGCGGGCGAAAGCCGCTTCACCGAGAACAAACACCACGTCGATGAGAAACAGTGGTCGCCTGTGGTTTTTTACGACGGCCCGCGCTGCATTCTTTGCTATCGCTGTGTGCGTGTCTGCAATGAAGGCATGGGCGTTGGAGCGCTGGGGATTGTGAATCGCGGCGTGCTGTCTGAGATTGCTCCCAGCCACGGCGATCATTTGGAATGCGACGAGTGCGGCATGTGCATCGACATCTGCCCCCGTGGGCGCGTTGACCAGCGGAACCTACCGCTACCAGACGCGGCCGTGGGAGATGAATCACACGGGAACCGTTTGCACATTCTGCTCCGATGGCTGCAAGACGACGCTCGCCGTGCGCAACGGCAAGATCATGCGCGGCAACAATCGCGACCGCAGCGGCCTCAACGGCGAGTTCCTTTGCATCAAAGGACGCTACGGCTTTGATTTCTCCGAACATCCGGAGCGGCTGACGTCGCCGCTGATGCGCGTGAACGGCAAGTTGGAAGAGGTGAGCTGGGCGAAAGCACTGGCCGCCGTGGCGGAAAAGTTTTCCGAAGTGAAGGCGCGCGGCGGAAGTTTCGGCGTTGTGGGATCGACCAAGACCACGAACGAAGAAAACTTCTTCCTGCAAAAATTCGCGCGGCAAGGCCTGGGCACGAACAATATCGATCATCACCGCTCCGGCGATGTCGTAACGCTGGTGGATGCCTTGAGCGGACGCAGCGGCGTGCTGGCGACGATGTCCGATCTTTATACGACTCCGGCAGCGCTGGTGATCGGCTCCGACCTGGCGCAGGAGCATCCGCTGATCGCATTCCAGTTGCGCGCCAATCACCGCCATCATCAGGCCAGTGTTTACACAGTAACAGCGGGTCCGGTACGCGAAGACGATTACGCGGTCGCACCCGTTCGCGCGCAGGCAGGCAAAGAGTTGGAAGCGGTGGATTCTATCCGCGATCGATTGAAGAAGGAAACTTCTTTGGTCATCCTGTTTGGCCCGGCGATCAAAGGCGACGACGTGCGCAAGTTGGTCGCGTTCGGCGATTCGTTGGGATTCCCGGTCAAATATGTTTGCCTGGTGGACTATTCGAACTCGCGCGGCGCGGTGGATATGGGTCTGCAGCCCGACCTCGGCCCTGGCTATAAACCGGTGGACAAGCCGGGAATGGCACTGCCCGAAATGTTGGCCAATGCGGACCTCGATGTTCTGTGGGTAGTCGGCGCGAATCCGCTTGCACGCGCTTCTCTGGCGTCGCAGAAGGCGTTCGTCGTTGTGCAGGATCTGTTCCTCACCGAAACCGCGCAACGGGCGGACATCGTACTTCCGGCCGCAAGCGCGTACGAGAAGAACGGTACGGTCACCAACGTCACGGGCGAAGTGCAGAGGCTGCAACTTGCCGGAAGCACCATGGGCACAAAGCCCGATCTCGAAATCATGGGGCTCATCGCCAAAGAGATGAAGCTTCAACTAGGCATCTGGTCTTCGTCGAATGTTCTGGAGGAGATTCGAAAGACGGTGGGCGGCTATAACGTGCCCCTACCGGTGATCTCATCTGGCCAGGCGGCGCAGACGATTCCGTTGAACGGCAAAGTGCGGGTGGAATCGCGGCCCGACCTGGTGCAGTCCGCCGGCAACACATTGTTTACTTCCGGTTCTCTTGGCCGGTATTCCAAGAAACTGACCTCGGTGATGGAGCACCCCGGTCAGTTGTACAAGCCATAGGACGGAGCGCGCCCATTATTTTATGGAGACATTCATCATCATCAGTCTCGTGAAGGCCGGGCTGGTAGCCTTTGTCCTGTTGACACTCGCCGCCTACCTGGTTTGGATTGAGCGCAAAGTTCTGGCGCACATTCAACTGCGCGTCGGCCCGTATCGCGTGGGTCCTCACGGCTTGCTGCAGCCGCTTTCCGATCTCATCAAGCTGGTGACCAAGGAAGGTGTCATACCCGCGAACGTCAACACGTTCTTTTATCTTCTTGCGCCGTTTATTGCGGTTGCGCTTTCGCTGATCTCCATCTCCGTCGTACCCTTCGGCACGCAGATCGACGTGTTGGGCGTTAAGACGTACATGCAGCTCACCGACGTCAATGTCGGCGTGCTGGTGATTCTGGCGATCTCGGCGGTCAGCGTTTACGCCGTGGCGCTGGGTGGTTGGGCTTCGAATAACAAATACGCGCTGCTCGGCGGACTGCGCAGTTCGGCGCAGATGATCAGCTACGAATTGCCCATGTCGCTGGCCATCGCTTCGCCGCTGCTGATGGCGAACACATTGAGCCTGCGCGAGATTGCCGAATCGCAGGCCGGCTTCTACTTCGGCTTCATCCCGAAGTGGTACATCTTTCAGGGGCCCATGCCGCAGATGATCGCATTCCTGATCTTTCTCATCGCGGCCTTTGCCGAAACCAATCGCGTCCCGTTCGACCTTCCCGAAGCCGAGAACGAGCTGGTGGCCGGCTTCCACACGGAATACAGCAGCACCTGTTTCGCGGCTTTCTTCACCGCCGAGTACGTCAACATGGTGACCATCTCCGCTCTCGGCACGCATCTGTTCCTGGGCGGCTGGAATCCGGTCTTCCCCGAACCCATCGCTTCGTTTGTCCCGGTGCTGGTTCACGCGGGAGCAGGCCTAATTTTGCTTTATCACGGCACGCAAACGGTATCCACGCGCACCTGGGATAGGTACACGTTCCCGTTATTCGGTCTGGTAGCGCTGGGAGTGGCCGGAGTTTTCAGCCTGCCGCTGCTTCCTGTGCCGGAGCCGCTGCTCTCCATCGGAAAAGCGCTGCATCCCATCTTCTGGTTTGGCGCAAAGGTCGGCTCGATTCTGTTTCTCTTTATCTGGATTCGCGGCACGCTGCCGCGCTTCCGCTTCGATCAGCTGATGCGGTTCGCGTGGTTGTTCCTGTTCCCGCTCTCGGTCCTGCACTTGCTGGTGACGGGTCTCCTGGTGGCATTGAATTAGTATGGACGCATTTCTTTTTTTCCTCTTCGCGGCCATCGCCGTGGCCTGCGGCATCAATCTGGTTCTCCAGACGCATCCCATTTCCAGCGCTCTCTCGCTGATCGGCGTGATGGGCTCGCTCGCCGTGCTCTACCTGCTGCTGGGAGCTGAATTCATGGCCGCCGCACAATTGATTGTCTACGCCGGTGCGATCATGGTGCTCTTCATCTTCGTCATCATGCTGCTCAATGCCGGCGCGGAGCGAAGCAAGAGCACTTCACTATTGGCCAAGGCATTGGGAATCCCCGCCCTGCTGGCATTCCTGGGGGTGATTGGGTTTCTGATTCAAGCTCTGCTGCCGAACACGGAACTCGTGAAGTTCGGCGCATTCACCGGCGGCACGGCACAGGCAATCGGCCGCAAGCTGTTCACCGAATACCTTCTTCCGTTTGAGGTCACTTCGGTTCTCATTCTTATCGCAATCCTGGGCGCAGTCGTGCTGGCCCGCAAGGAGATTTGACGTCATGCCGGCCGCCGTCCCCGTTTCTTACTATCTGATTCTCAGCGCCATTTTATTCGGGCTGGGAGTGGCCGGATTTCTCTTCCGCCGCAATATCATCACCGTCTTCATGTCCATCGAACTGATGCTGAACGCCGTCAACCTGAGTTTCATCGCGTTCTCCTATCAGTTGCGTCAAGTGGACGGCCACATCTTCGCGTTCTTCGTGATGGTGGTGGCCGCCGCCGAAGCCGCCGTGGGCCTGGCAATTATTCTGACCGTGTTCAAGAATCGCTCCACGCTCGCCATTGACGACGTGAGCTCGCTCAACAACTGACCCTATGCAAGATCAGCAACTCTGGCTCATTCCCGCGCTACCCCTGGTAGGCTTTCTCATCAACGGCCTGCTGGGCCGCCGGTTTCCAAAGGCTCTGGTGAACGTGGTGGCCCTTGGCAGCGTGCTGTTCAGTTTCGCGTGGGTCTTGAAGACGTTCAACGCATTGGGCGGTTTGGAAACCGCGCACGTCGAACGCTATTTTTCCTGGATTCAAAGCGGTTCGCTCGATATCGGCTTCGATCTTTCCGTGGACCGGCTCACGGCCGTGATGTTGCTGGTGGTGACGGGAATCGGATCGCTGATTCACATCTACGCCACCGGCTACATGTCGCACGAAGGCGGCTACTATCGCTTTTTTGCGTACCTGAACCTCTTCATGTTTTTCATGTTGACGCTGGTTCTGGGTAACAACTTCCTGGTCATGTTCGTGGGCTGGGAAGGCGTCGGACTTTGCAGCTACCTTCTCATCGGGTTCTATACGTTGAAGAAAAGCGCTGGAGATGCCGCGAAGAAAGCATTCATCGTCAACCGCATCGGCGACTTCGGTTTCGCGCTGGCGATGTTCCTCATGGTGGTGAACTTTGGGAGCCTCGATTTCCAAAAAGTTTTTGCCGCGGTGAAGCCGATGCCGGTGGAACAAACCGCCGGGCTGCTGACGGCGATTGCGCTGCTGCTGTTCGTCGGCGCGACCGGAAAATCGGCCCAGGTTCCGCTGTATGTCTGGCTGCCTGACGCCATGGAAGGTCCGACGCCCGTGTCCGCCCTCATCCATGCGGCGACCATGGTGACCGCCGGAGTCTACATGACGGCGCGATCGGCGGTGATCTTCCAGCATTCGCCGATGGCGATGGACGTTGTCGCCATCGTGGGCGTGATTACAGCGGTGATGGCGGCGACCATCGGCATCACGCAATTCGACATCAAGAAAGTTTTCGCCTACTCCACCGTTTCACAGCTTGGCTACATGTTCATCGCCTGCGGCGTGGGCGCGTTTTCGGCGGGCATCTACCACGTGGTTACGCACGCGTTCTTCAAAGCTCTGCTCTTCCTGGGCGCAGGCAGCGTGATCCATGCGCTCGGCGGTGAGCAGGATCTGCGCCACATGGGCGGACTGTGGAAGAAAATCCCGATCACGTTCGGCGTGCTGGCTTGCGCGTGGGTGGCGATCTCGGGCGTTCCTCCATTCGCCGGATTTTATTCGAAGGATGAAATTCTTCTGGCCGCGCATCATCATGCGCCGTGGATGTATTGGGTGGGTGTGGTCACAGCGGGCATGACCGCGTTCTACGTTTCGCGCGCCATCTTCATGTGTTTCTTCGGCGATTATCGCGGCCATCACCATCCGCACGAATCGCCGGTCTCCATGTGGGGACCGCTTGCGGTTCTCGCTCTTCTGTCGCTGGCGGGTGGAATGTATTTCAAAGTTCCGCACTATCTGGAACCGATGTTCCCCGCCGCCGAAGGGCATCACGATGAGACGTTGGTGATGATCTCGGTTGCGGCGGGCTTGCTGGGAATAGGAATCGCGGCGCTGTTGTATGTTGTGCGCCCCGGCTTACCCGATACCATCGCCGCGGCGTTTGGGCCGGTCTACAAACTGGTCTACAACAAGTATTTCGTGGACGAAATCTACGATGCCGCCATTGTGAATCCGCTGGTGGGAACATCCCGATCCTTTCTGTGGCGCGTGATGGACGCGGGAATCATCGATGGTATCGTCAACGGCACCGGCTTCGCGGCGAAGACCATCGGCGGCGGACTGCGACTGTTGCAATCGGGAAATATCCGAAGCTATGCGGCTTGGGTCACCGCAGGGTGCGTGCTCGTCTTGCTTGCCATCGGCGTGGTTGCGGGAGGCGTGCGATGAGTTTGCTTAACCTGGTTCTCCTCTTGCCGCTGCTTGGGTTTTTGGCGTGTCTTTTCTTGCCCAAGAAAAACCTGGGCCTTATTCGCATGTTCACGCTGCTGGTTTCGCTGGCAATCTTTGTGGTCTCGCTTGGCCTGACCGCGCCGTTTCTAGACAAAGGCAATGGCACCTGGTTCGTCACCGACGTGCCGTGGATTCAATCGCCGGAAATTCGATACCACGTCGGACTCGACGGTCTTAGCGTCTGGCTGGTGCTGCTGACCACGCTGCTCACACCCATCTCTGTGCTGGTGTCGTGGAATTACATTGCGAAGCGGCCCAAGGAATTCTACGCATTTCTGCTGCTGCTGGAATTTGGATTGATGGGCGTGTTCGTCGCCTGGGATCTTTTCCTCTTCTATGTTTTCTGGGAAATCTGCCTGGTGCCGATGTACTTCCTCATCGGCGTTTGGGGTCACGAGCGCCGCATCTACGCGGCGGTGAAATTCTTCCTCTATACGATGGCCGGTTCCGTGCTAATGCTGGCCGCCATCATCTTCCTCTACGTGAAGGGCAACACCTTCGACTACATCAACTTGCTGGAGTTGTTGCAGAGCGGCCGCCTGGCATTGACCAGTCAGGAGCAGTTGTTGTTGTTCCTGGCGTTTTTTGTCGCCTTCGCCATCAAGGTCCCTCTATTCCCGTTGCACACATGGCTCCCCGATGCGCACGTCGAGGCTCCCACTGCTGGCTCCATCATGCTGGCCGCCGTCATGCTGAAGATGGGGACGTACGGCATTGTGCGCTTCTGCCTGCCGATGTTTCCGAACGCCGCTCGCGAGTGCGCTCCTTGGATTGTCGCGCTGGCGCTCATCGGAATCGTCTACGGCGCGCTGGTCGCCCTGGTGCAGCCGAATATGAAGAAGCTGGTGGCCTATTCTTCGGTGAGTCACTTGGGCTTTGTGGTACTCGGCGCGTTCTCTTTCAATCAGAACGGACTGGACGGCGCGGTCTATCAAATGTTGAGTCACGGCATTTCCACGGGAGCGCTCTTCATGCTGGTTGGCTTTCTCTACGAGCGGACACATTCGCTGGAGATCAAAGATTACGGCGGTGTCTCCACGCCGGCCCCGTGGCTTTCCACGGTCTTTCTCATTACGACTCTGGCCAGCGTGGGCCTGCCGCTTCTCTGCAACTTCGTGGGAGAGTTCCTTGTGCTGCAAGGCTCGGCGGCGGTGAACATCTATTGGACGGCTTTCGCGGCGCTGGGCGTTATCCTTTCTGCAGGCTACATGCTGTGGCTCTATCAGCGTACGTTCATGGGCGAGGCGACGGACGAATTGAAACATCATATGCCGGACATCGGCGCGCGCGAACTGGCCGCGTCCATTCCGCTGATTATTCTGATGGTCTGGATGGGGACCTACACGAAGACCTTCCTGCCATCCATTAGCGCCGCGAACGCAAGGATATTGGAGCAAAGCAAGACGCGTGTGGAGATGCGAGTGCAGGCAACCGCCGGGGAGAGCGTCCATGTTCGATAACTTCATGCCAGGCACCGCCGAAATGCTCCGCTTTTTGCCGGAGACGATTCTGATTGTGGTGGGCACGCTGATCATGGTGCTCGATCCGCTGACCCGCTCTGAGAACAAGGGACGTCTCGGCGTTTTAGCACTCTTCGGATTGCTGGCCGCAGCCCTGGCCAATGCGAATGCGCAGAGCGACCCGGGTGCCGCGTTCCAGGGCATGTTGATGGTGGACGGCTTTGCGATCTTCTTCCGCTATCTTGTGCTGGGCGTCGGCGTTCTCACGCTGCTTGCTTCGTTCGCCTATCTGCGGCAGGAACATGTCGATTCCGGCGAATACTTCGCACTGGTGTTATTTTCCATTGTCGGGCAGTGCGTGATGGTAGCCGCCAATGAGCTGATCATGCTCTTCATCGGCCTGGAGATTTCTTCCATTGCCTCCTACGTGCTTGCAGGCTACCTGCGCGATGACAAACGCAACAACGAAGCTGCGCTGAAATATTTCCTGTTGGGATCCTTCGCCACGGCTTTTCTCTTGTATGGCGTTGCCTGGATTTACGGCGCGACAGGCACAACCAACCTCTCCGCCATCCGCAAGATTCTTTCCACGCCCGATATCGCTCCGGCCATTGGCCTGGCGGGAACTCGATCCGGTCGGGCTCTATTTCGGCACCACCTCGGGCGAACTCTGGGCCAGCCGCGACGAAGGCGCGCACTGGACCTGCATCCAGCAGCACCTGCCGGAGATCTACGCGGTCGAGGCAGCGGTGGTGTGAGCATCGAGGTCAACTTCGCCGCGCTGCTGCAAACGAATATCAAGCGGCTGCTCGCCTACAGCTCCATCGCGCACGCCGGTTATGTGATGGTCGCCATCGCCGCGCACTCTCAAGTGGGCACGGCGGCGGTGATGTTCTACATGGCCTCGTATGCATTCATGAACGTCGGCGCGTTCGCCGTCATCACGCACTTCGCCCGCAAAGGCGAACGATACGTGGAGACCGACGAACTGGCGGGGTTGGGGCAGAGTCAGCCTGCTACGGCGGCGTTGTTCACCATCTTCCTGCTCTCGTTGATCGGTATTCCGCTCACGGGCGGCTTCTTCGGAAAATTCTACATTTTCAAAGCCGCGCTGGATGCGAATCTTGTTTGGCTGACTGTGCTGGGATTGCTCAACAGCGCGGTCGCCGCCTACTACTACCTGCGCATCATCGTGGTGATGTATTTCCGCGAACCAGGCGAATCGACGGCGGATCTGCCGCCAGTGGCCCCCGGAGTTCAAGTCGTGCTCTGGGGCTCCGCCGCCGCGACGCTCATTCTCGGCATCTACCCGTCGATCATCCTCGACTTCGCCGGAAAGTCGGCGGCCTTCGCCAAATAGACTGTTCCCATACTGAAATCTTCCAATGGCTGCTGTGCTGCTATGTGGGGCCGGTCTCCAGACCGGCGGCGGGATCTCCAGATCCCGCCATGGCCGCACGGCGGCCATCGGTCGCGGAGCGACCGAGTCGGGGTCTGGAGACCCCTCTGCAGATCTGGAGATCTGCCCCACAGAACAGCACAGCCGCAACCAAAGAGAATCTTTGCAGCCTGGGAAGATTTCAGAATCTAGTAGTACATC
>JACPVQ010000115.1 GCA_016191645.1 Candidatus Solibacter usitatus | reverse complement strand
TGGAGCGCATCGGCAAGATCGATGTCTCCGAAGCCGACTACATGCAGTTGATCGATCGCAAAACCGCGTGCCTGTTCACGGTTTGCGCCAAACTCGGCGCGCATGCCGCCGGCGCCGACGAAGCCACTGAGCTTCGATTAGGCGAGTTCGCCTGGAATCTCGGCATCGCCTTTCAATTGGTGGACGACGTCCTCGATTTCACCGCCCGTGAAAGCGTTCTCGGCAAACCCGTCGGCGGCGATCTGCGCGAAGGCAAGGTGACCTTGCCGCTCATCTACGCGCTCGAATCCGCGACAGTCGCCGAACGCGCGAATGTTGCGCAAGTGCTCTCCGCTCGCTCCTACGACGACGTGCCGTTTTCTTCGATTTTGCAAATGGTGGAGCGCCGCAAAGGCGTCGCCCGCGTGCGCGAACGCGCCGAAGAGTTCACTTCGAAAGCCCGCCAGATCATCGCGGAGTTCCCCGACAACGCCAGCCAGCGTGCCTTGTCAGCCGTCACCGACCTCGTCATCGACCGCGACCGCTAGACTACCATCTTCTGCGCCGCCGTCTTGGCGGAAAGCGACTCCAATTGGACATTTCTTTCCACCGTTCCAGCGAGTTGTACACGATCGGGCACAACTCCGCGTTTTGGAGAATGGCGAAGGTTCTTTCGGCGAGCGTTCCTTCCGTTCCCACCAAGTACGGAAAACCACGGCACTCCGTCGGCCTGTTTTCGTAGATTTTGCAATCGTTTCCGTCCAGAAAGACGCAACCGCTTCCCGTCATCTTGAGAAAGGACAGGTCCGAATCACCTTTCTCCGTATACTGTTCAAGCACTTCGTCCGGCGTGATCTGTAATGCCTCGGCAAGACGTTCGAGATCGCCGTCATGCAGGCTGGTCTTCATCACGCGGCAGCAGTTGGCGCACTGCCGGCAGTCGATTGCCGACTGAATCTTCTCCGCTTCCGCTCGCCACGCGTCATCGCCGTAGTCGTGGCCCTTCATCCACACGCGGAAGCGCAAGTTCTCGTCTTCGCGCTCCAGCGAGGATTTCTTAATCTGTACCAGGTCTGTGATCGGAATCGATTCCATCTGATTGCTCCGTTGCGGACGACGCCTCCAGATCTCGCCGGACAGCGTCCAAGACTCCATTGATAAACGGTACGCTCTCCTCGCCGGAGAAACGCCTCGCCAGATCCAGGGCCTCGTCGATCACCACCGGAGGCGGCGTGCCCGTAACCGTCATCTCATAAACTGCCATACGCAGCAGGTTGCGGTCCACTGCCGGCATTCTTTCCAACCGCCAATGCTCGGAATGGCTCACGATGTTGGCGTCGATGTCCGCGCGCTTTCGCGCCGCGCCGCGCGCCAGCTCTTCCATAAAGCCATCGCTCTCCGGCCGCGGCGCCGACTCATCCGGACTTTCCGAAGTGTAGAGCGAATCGTAGAATCCGCGAATCGCATCTTCGATATCGTGATTGCCGATGTCCTGCTGATAAAGAACTTGCAGTGCGCGCTGCCGGGACTTGTGTCGGGACGGCATTGCTACTTGCCGCGCAGTTTGCGCGTCAGAGTTGCCATCTCCACCGCGGTCATCGCGGCATCAAAGCCTTTGTTCCCTGACTTGCCGCCCGCGCGATCCGTGGCCTGCTCCATTGTGTTCGTGGTTAACACGCCAAACGCCACGGGCACTCCGGTTGTGGAGGCTACTTGCCCCAATCCCTTCGCCGCTTCGCCGGCCACGTATTCGAAATGTGGCGTGTCGCCGCGAATCACCGCGCTCAATGCGATCACCGCATCGTAGCTTTTACTTTCGGCCAGAAGTTTTGCCGTCACCGGCAACTCCCATGATCCGGGCACATGCACAACGGTAAGATCGTCGTCACTGCAGCCCGTTCGCCGCAGCGCGTCCAATGCGCCGCTCAGCAAGCGGTCCGTAATGACGCTGTTGAAGCGGCTGACGATGATCGCGAACTTGAGTCCGGCGGCGTTATAGTTTCCTTCAATCGTTTTATGCGGCATTATTATCGCGGCGATGAGCCCCGCCTATGGGATAATGAAGTTCACTCCTCATCTTAGCGCATGGACCCCGCCTTCATTCGTAACTTCTCTATCATCGCCCATATCGACCACGGCAAGTCGACTTTGGCGGACCGTCTATTGGAAGCTACCAATGCGCTCAGCCAGCGCGAGATGATGGCGCAGGTGCTCGATTCGATGGATCTGGAACGCGAGCGCGGCATTACGATCAAAGCTCACGCCGTGCGCCTCGATTACAAATCCGATAGTGGCCAGCAGTATCAGCTCAATCTCATCGACACTCCCGGCCATGTCGATTTCTCCTACGAAGTCTCCCGCAGTTTGCAGGCCTGCGACGGCGCGCTATTGGTTGTCGATGCATCGCAAGGCGTTGAGGCGCAGACCCTCGCCAATACCTATCTTGCTTTGCATCACAATCTGGAAATCCTTCCCGTCATTAACAAGATCGATCTGCCGTCCGCCGAACCGGATCGCATCCGCGAACAGATTGAGCAGGTCATCGGCCTCGATGCAAGCCAGGCGACTCTGGTCAGCGCCAAACAGGGCGTCGGCGTTCACGAACTGTTGGAAGCCATCTGCAAACAGGTGCCGCCCCCCAAGGGCAGCCCCGATGCGCCGCTGCGCGCCCTGATCTTCGATTCGTGGTTTGATCCCTACCGCGGCGTGATCATTTTGTTCCGCATCTTCGAGGGACGCGTTCGTTTGGGACAGCAGATCCGGCTGATGTACAACGGCAAGGTTTTCGACGTGGATGGCCTCGGCTATCAATCTCCGAAGCCGGTGCCGTGCGAAGAACTTTCGGCGGGCGAAGTCGGCTTCCTGTTTGCGAATATCAAGACCGTTTCCGACGCGCGCATCGGCGATACCATCACCAGCGCGAAGGATTCCGCGACGGATCCGCTGCCCGGTTTTGAAGAGATCAAACCGATGGTGTTCGCCGGGCTCTATCCCGTTGAATCGCACGAGCACGGTCTGTTGCGCGACGCTCTGGAAAAACTCCGTCTCAACGACAGCGCCTTCAATTTTGAACCGGAAAACTCCGCCGCGCTGGGCTTTGGATTCCGCTGCGGCTTTCTCGGACTGCTGCACCTGGAGATTGTGCAGGAGCGTCTGGAGCGGGAATTCAACATCGACCTGATCACCACGGCTCCGGGTGTGCGTTACCGCGTTACCAAGACCGACGGAACGGAAATCGAGGTGGATAACCCCACGCGCTGGCCCAATCCCTCCGAGATCAAGCATGTCGAGGAACCCATTATCGACGCCACCATCATCACGCGCGAGGAGTATATCGGCGAGATTCTCAAGTTGGTGGAAGAGAAGCGCGGCGTGCAAAAGAAGTTTGAATACATCGGCACGGGCCGCGTCATGCTGACCTACGAACTGCCATTGAACGAAATCGTTCTCGATTTCTACGACCGGCTCAAATCCGCCTCGCGCGGTTACGCTTCGCTGGATTATCATCTGGCGGGTCTGCGCATTTCGCCGATGGTCAAGTTGGACGTTCTGGTCGCCGGCGATAGCATCGACGCGCTTTCCATGATCGTGCACCGCGATGTTTCTCATGAACGCGGCAAGGCGCTTATCGAACGGTTGCGCAAGCTGATTCCGCGGCAGATGTTCGAAGTCGCGCTGCAAGCGGCCATTGGAGCGAAAATCGTGGCGCGTGAAAACATTCCCGCCATCCGCAAGAATGTGATCGCCAAATGCTATGGCGGCGACATCTCGCGCAAACGCAAGCTGTTGGAAAAACAAAAAGAAGGCAAGCGCCGCATGAAACGCGTGGGCCGCGTGGAAATTCCACAAGAGGCGTTTCTCGCCGTCTTGCAGGTTGCCAAGAAAAAAGAAGAGTAGACCGCAACGCCTCTACTGGCCGGGGTCTGAAGTTGAGCAGGGAACTTTTTTACATTCTGCTTCGTCCAGCCAAGTATGAACACGTATTTGCGAGTGGCACTCTTCTGGGCGCCCCGTGCGCTCCTGTTTGCATTCAGCGGCTTTCTCAGCCTGTTCGCTATCGATGTGTTTGGCGAGAATCTAGGCCTGTGGCAGACGCTGCTGGCGCTGTTGATGCACCTTCTTCCGTCCCTCGTCCTCCTATTGACCCTCGTGTTGGCGTGGAAATGGGAGTGGGTCGGCGCGGGAGTCACCGCCGCTCTCGGGATTCTGTTTCTGTGGTGGAATTACACGGTTCGCCATAATGCGGCTTCGGCGGTGTTGATGATCGCGGGCCCGCTGTTCCTCATCTCGGGCCTTTACCTGAATAATTGGATCCAGCGAGTCCGCGGGGGTCGGTCGTAATTCGCTAGCGCTTCCGTACCCGCAGCGGTTGCAGAACCAGTTCGGGTGAGTTTTCGCGGGTCCGGCGGGCCAGCCGGGTGATGGAAACTGCCGCGGCCTCTCTCTTGCTCAGGAAATCCACCAATTTGTTGCGCACGTCGCTGACGTGCCGGCTGACTTCTTTTTCCGCCTGAACACGGTCGCCGCTCTCCAACGCGTCAAGAATAAGGTCGTGCGAGTTAGGGGCATCGCTACTGGAAATGTCGTATGTTTTCCGACGGAACAACCAGATCTGATTTTGCAGATTTTCCAGGATTTCACAGAGCTTCTGATTGCCTGTGGCGCCGGCGAAAGCGGCATGAAAAGCCATGTCCTCGTCGATGTACTTGCCCTTCTCGTTCGCCGCCAGATGCTCGCGTAGACGCTTGACGCTGCGGCGCAGATCCTTAATCAGACTTTGAGGAAACGATCCGGTACGCACCGCGTGCACCTCCAACGCTTCCCTCACCTCATACAGGTCTTGGATTTCGCGAATGGAGAAATGCCGCAAATAAGCGCCGCGGCGGGCTTCAATGTGGATCAGTCCTTCCGTCTCCAGACGGTTCAGCGCTTCGCGAATAGGCGATTTGCTGATCCCCAGCTGTTTGGCAAGAAATTCCTCGGTTAGCCTTGCCCCGTCATCCAGGCGTCCTTCCAGAATATGTTCCTTGATGCTTTTGTAAGCCAAGGAGGTCAAATTCGATGGTATCTTGAGTTTCTTAATCAAACGACGAACCTATCAGAACGAAAAGTGAATAGCAAATGTTAGATACCTTACATTACGCTTCGAAGGGTGTTGATGGAAACGTTGCGCCCGGAGGTGACAGCGCACACAGGCCCTCGAAGAGCTCCGGCCTTGCCGGTCAAAAGAGCTGCGATTGTAACGGCGGCGCTCGGCTCAATCAGGTACTGATGTTCCGCCACAAAGAATCTCATGGCATCCTTCAATTCATCTTCACTGATTAGTGCGACTTGTTCAACGTGTGACTTCATGATTTCGAACGGGCCCCTGCCAATGCCGCCTTCCAGCCCGCCCGCAATCGTCTCGACGGCAGGCAGGCGGGTTACGGCAGAGCCTTTCCGCAGCGAAAGCTCCAGCGCCGGACTCGCCTGCAGCTGGCAGCCGATGATCCCTCGGTCCATGTAGGAAACGAAGCCTGCCGCCAAGCCGCCGCCTCCCACCGGCAGCAGGAAATGCACGGCGCCGGTCAACTGCCGCGCCACCTCCGCCGCCAGCGTTCCGCCATTGCCCGCCATGATGTAAGGGTCGTCGAATGCGGAAAGGAACGGCAGAGCCTCTTGCTCGGCTTGCTCCCGCGCCCACTCTTCCGTATCGTCGTAGCCTGCGAAGGACGAAACGCGAACTTCCGCCCCCAGCGCCCGCATTCCCGCCAGTTTCACAGCATCCACGCTGGAAGGCACACACACCACCGCGCGCACGTTGAGTTCCCGCGCGGCATATGCCACGGCTTTCCCGTGATTGCCCGCGGAGCAAGTCATCACTCCGCGTTCACACTCACTTGCGGAGAGCTTTGACAATCGAAACCAGGCGCCGCGAAGTTTGAATGACCCCGTGCGTTGCAGGTGCTCCAACTTGAGCCATACGGGAACTCCGGCGCGCTCCGACAATGCCCGCGAATATTCAACCGGGGTTTCGAGAACTTTGCCCGCGAGATACGCGGCCGCTTCGGCGATCAACCGCTTCACTCCAGAATCTCCGCAATCTCTTTTTGGCCCGCTTCCATGGCGGCTTCGCGCGGCGTCTTGCCCGTTTTGTCTTTGCGCTTCGGGTCAGCCTCGCGTTCCAACAGAAGAAGGACCACTCCACGGCGGCCGTAACTGGCCGCGACGTGCAGCGGTGTCGCGCCGGAATCCCGGTCGGCGGCATGAATGTCCGCCCCGCGGTCTAAAAGCAAAGCGGCTACGGCCTCATGGCCTCCCAGAGCCGCATCGTGCAACGGCGTGGATCCGGAAGCCGTTCTGGAATTCGCCTTCGCTCCTTTACTCAAGAGCAATCGCACAACGTCGATTTGTCCCTTCAGCGCGGCATCCGGCAACAAACCATTCGCCTCGGCATCACCGCGGAGCAGCAGGTCCACCATCTCTGTTTCCCCGCGCAACACGGCATTCCTCAAGGCGCGAAGGCGGACCGGTTCGTCCAAGCGCGCGCCGCCAGTCATCAGTACTTCAGCCACCGGACGTTGCCGGTAGCGCAGCGCCAATTCGATGAGCGATTGGCCCTCGGCATCGGCGGCATTCGCCGGGACTCCCGCGTCCAACAACAGCCGCACGACATCGGCGTGACCTTTCACGACGGTCTGCACCAGTGTTGCGGCCGACACCTTCGCGCCTTGTGCCGTCAGCAGCCGCACCACCGCGGAGTGACCTTTCCACGCGGCCTCATCCAACGCCGTTGCGCCCGATTGGTCCGTGCCCGCGATGGCAGCCCCTTTCGACAACAACAGATGCACGATGCCGGTGTAGCCCCGATTTGCCGCCAGATGCAGGGGCGTGGACCCCGATTGATAAGTAGCGTTGAGACCTGCGCCATTTGCCAGCAGCCATTCGACAACCGCAATGTGATTCGTGATGATGGCGTAATGCAACGGCGTGCTGCCGGCTTCCCGATGACGGGCGTTCACTTCGGCGCCGCGCGCCAGCAACAGTTTCGCCATCTCCAGATCGCCCGCCCAGCAGGCGTCATGCAACGGCGTCCCTCCCAGTTCATCACGCTCGTTCGCCGTCGCGCCTTTGCTCAACAGCTGTTCCACCAGCTTGCGGTCTCCCGAACGAACCGCCGCATGCAGTTCCGAGGCTCGCGCCGTTCCCGCAAGAATCAGCGCGAAAGTAATCAGCGCTACTGCCACGCCGCCGGCTGGCCGCCGTTCTCCTTTTGCAGGTAATCCGTCAATGGCTTGAAATATTCCAACATGGCCCGCGAACTGAGTTCCTCGCCCGTCTTGTCGCGGATCAACTGCCGCCAATCCGTGGTCGCGCCCAGACTTAGAATGTCCCACAGCCACTTGCCCACTTCTTTGTTTCCGTAATAGTTGCAATCGTGCGGATCCTGTTTGAGGATCTTCCGGGAAATGTAGTCGTGCAGCTGATACTTGATGAGGAACGCCAGCGCGTAGTCGTAATATTGCGCGGCATCGTCAATGATATGCGTCTTGGTGCATGCATCGCAGAATTCTTCCCCGCGCGCCGAAGGAGGTTCTACGCCCTGGTACTTCGCTACCAGGCTCCACCAGCGCTTGTTGAACTGATCGATGGGCAGCTTCTTTTCGTACAGATCGTGTTCGAAGTGCGTCATTGTTCCCGCGGAAAACGGCATGAAAACCACGGCGTTGTCCAACGCCTCGGCGAGCAGCATCTGCGTAGTGTCGAACTTCTGATCGGCCTTCATTAATCCGATGCCGCGCAGGTACGGCTGCTGCCGCGACGCAATGGAGATGAGATCGCCAACGGCTTCATGGAAAGCGCGGTTTGCGCCGCGCCGCAGCACGGTGGGCACCTTCGGATTGGAATAGGCCAGGAAGTAATAGACGTGGCCCAATTCGTGATGACTGGTTTCGAACCATTGGTAGTTCGGAATCACGCTCATCAGGCTGCGCACATCCTTGTCCATATCGATATGCCACGCCGACGCGTGCGTGTTCTTCTTGCGCTTGGAATCTTTGGCAAGCTGGTACAAATCCGATTTCTCCCAAAAGGTCTTGGGCAAAGACGGCATTCCCAGCGACGTGTAGAAGCGTTCGGCTTGCTGCACAATCCATTGCGGTTTCTTGTCCCGAAAAAGCGGATCGAGGTCGGCGGCCTCCACCAGCCCTGGAAAAGCTTGCGCCCAGCGGTTCCCCACCCAATGCGCCGGCATCGTTTGGGGCGTCTTTTGTCCATAGCGCGCGGCAAGTTTCGTACGCGCATAAAGGTGCAATTGCTCATAGAGCGGCCGCAGGTCGGATGCGGTTTTGTCCATCATCTGCATCAGTTCGGCGACCGTCATACCGTAATCGGCCACCTGCAAATGAAAGTAGCTGGTGTAGCCAAGTTCGGCGGCGACGCGGTTACGCAGATCGCGAATCGCGGCCAGTTCCTTCTTCAGTTCCGGACCGGCTTGCTTCGATGTCTCCCACATCGTTTTCCGTTCCATCATGTTCCGCGACTTGAGCAGAGCTTCGTCAATGTCATTGGCCGTCACTGGCTTGGCACATTGCGAGCCGCGCTTTTCCAGACAGAATGTGAAGCCGTTCATGATGCTTTCCATGCGCGATTGGGCATCAATGCGCTGATTCACAATGTCCGGTATGGTTCCCGGAGATTCCGCGGCATTGAGCAGAATGGAATCGAGCTGGCGGAATTCGAGATCGGAAAGAGTTTGCTTGGCGTTGAGGAAGTTTTTGGAGGTATCGATGATGTAGCGGCTGCCCTGAAACGCCGCATGCGCGCGATTCGCTCCGGTACGGGCTCCCGTGTGCTCCTCGGTGACATCCGTGATGGCGTTCCAATCGGCCTCATTGCTCACCGCGCCGATACGGCGCTCGAGGGTGTTGTACATTTCCAGAAACTCGCGGACGTCGGCGCGGTTCGTGCCCGCGGCGGGCACAGCGGCGGAAGAAGTGGTGGTTGCGGGCTGAGAGCAGCCGTACAGGAAAATGGCCGTCAATGCCAGGGGAAGGCGGAGATGCACAGGAAAATTATATCAATGGCGGCGTTGCCGGGCCGTTCAGTACAATCCGGAGATAGCCGCCGCATCGCAATCTCAACGGCCCGCGCGCCGCGTTCTTCGAACGCTGCTCGACCTTGCGCGCGGCCAAAGGCGTCAATTTGCCTTCATCAGCCTGTTCGCCTTTCTGGCAACCGCGGCCGACTTGATGCAGCCGTTGATCTATAAGCGTGCCATCAATGACGTCGCGGGGCTCTTTGTAGAACAGGGGGCGAGTGTAGAGAAGTCGCCGCACCGGCCGGGGTTCATCGCACCGCGAACCAAGGAGCAGACCTTCGTCACTTTGCTCCAATCTGTCACGCTGCTTTTCTTTATCAGCGTGGCCGGATACTTCGCGCAACTTCGCTCCGATTATCGAAGCTCCGTCGTCGCCAGCCGGATGGAATCAAGTCTCATTCTCTCCGCGTTCGCACATGTCCTGCGCCTGCCGCTGACGTTCTTCGCGCGCAGGCCAAGCGCCGGACTTTCGCGGCGCATCGATCAATCGGATCAAGTCGCTCCCATCGTGCATGCCTTCTCGCAGCAAATTGCGCCGGAAGCCGTTCGGTTGGTTGGCATCTGCGCCATCATGCTGACGCAAAATGTCACGATGACGATGGTCTGCCTGTCGATGCTGCCCTGGTATCTGTGGGTGTCGCGCCGTTCGGCGATGCGCATGAAAACCGGCCTCGAACCTTATTACGAAATGTGGGAGAACATCTCGGCGCGCATCACGGACGCGCTGGCGGCCATTAAGACAGTGAAGTTGTCGGGCGCGGAAGAGCGCGAGGAGGCACGTTTGCGCAAAGAATCAACCGCGGCCTATGATGTTTACCTGAACCGCATTCGCACCGCGCAGCGGTTCTACATCCTGCAAAGCGTTCTCAGCAATCTGAGCAAGTCGCTGGTGCTTGGCGCGGGAGGCTACCTTGTTTTGCAGCATCGCCTGACGCCGGGTGACGTAGTCATGTTCGCGGCATATCTCGACCGGCTTTACGGTCCCATCGATTCGCTCAACGGCATCGCTGTCAACCTGCAGCAACACATGGCATCGTTGCAGCGCGCGGTGCAACTCTTCGACGAAGGACCGCGCGAAGCGCCCGGGCAGCCCTTGCCCGCGGGCACGGGACGTGTTGAGTTTCGGGACGTACGCTTTTCCTACATCCCCGGGCGCGAGGTGCTTCGCGGGTTGAGCTTTACGTTGGAGCCGGGGAAGATCACGGCCATCGCCGGTCCATCGGGCGCGGGAAAGACAACCACGGCGGATCTTCTTCTGAAGCTATTCGAGCCGGATTGCGGTGAAATCCTGATTGATGATCAACCGCTTTCCGCCATGGATTCTTCGGCCGTGCGCGCGAAGATCGGCGTTGTCTCCACGGAAGGCGCAGTGTTTCGCGGCACACTCGCCGAAAATATTCGCTACAAGCATCCCGCCGCGAGCGACGAAGATGTCCTTCAAGCGGCGCTCTCCGCCGGTCTGGGAAAAACGTTGGAGCGGCTGCCTTCCGGATTGGATACGGAGATCGGCGAACGGGGCATTGGCTTGTCCGCGGGCGAGCGGCAGCGCTTACAGATTGCACGCATTCTGGTGGACAAGCCGCGTCTGTTGGTGCTGGACGAAGCGACTGCGAACCTGGATTACGCAACGGAACAGGAAGTGAAGAACGCGCTGGCACGATTATCGCCGCGGCCCACCATGCTCATCATCGCCCACCGCTACACCATGATGAAAGAAGCGGACTACGTTTACGTAATGAAGGACGGGCGCATTGTGGAGCAGGGCACGCCCGCCCTGCTCGCCGCCGGAAGCGGCTGGTTCGCCGAACTGGCCAGGCAATCGGATTCTCCCGCCTGATCAACCCGCCCCGTCGCGTATGGACGTACGCTACTTTATCTACTATGCGCTCTATCGCCTTGGTCGCACCACGCGTGCTGGAAGAAAAAATCATGCCGGACCCGCCTGATCCCGCACCCGGCGAGGTCCTGGTGAAAATTCGCAGCGTGGGCATTTGCGGCTCCGACATGCATTGGTTTCTGGAGGGCGGCATTGGACAGTCGAAGGCTATCTATCCGCAAGTATTAGGCCACGAGCCGGCGGGCGAAATTGTGGCCATTGGCAAAGACGTGCACCATCGCAAAGTGGGAGACCGCGTGTCGATCGAACCGTCGCTTACGTGCGGGCACTGCGAATATTGCCTGCGCGGACAGCACAACAATTGCGTAAATTGCGTTTTTCTCGGCAGCCCGCAAGCGCCGGGGCTTTTTCGCGAATACGCCGTCGTGCCGGAACACAATGCCGATCCGGTTCCGGAGAACCTCGATTGGACGCAGGCCACGCTGATCGAACCGGTGGCCGTGATTGTTCACGTGATGGAGTTGGTTTCCATTTCTTTAGGCGACACCGTCGCGGTGATGGGCGCGGGACCCATTGGAATGCTGTGCGCTTCGATGGCGAAGCAGGCCGGCGCATCGCGCGTCTACGTGTGCGATAAGCTGCCGCACCGTTTGCAACTGGCGCGGGCCATGGGTGCGGATGTGGCGGTGAACGTGAACCAGGTGGCGGAAGTTATTGCGGACGAGACGCGCGGGCGCGGCGTCGATCTTGTGTTGGATGCGGCGGGAGCGCTGGAGACCATCAATCTCGGCATTGCGCTGACACGTCCCGGCGGCAGCTTCCTCTTGATCGGGATTCCCGTGGAAAGCGATCTGCCCATCGACATCCACACGGCGATGAACAAAGAGATTCGCATCCTCACCTTGAAGCGCTCGAATCACAAGGGCGCCGCGGCGGCGCAGTTGATCGCGAGCGGGCGAATTTCCCCGGCGCTGGTCACGCACACGCTGCCGTTCCTGGACACTCCAAAGGGATTCGATCTCTTGGCGAACTACGCCGACAACGTCGGCAAGGTGGTCATCGAGGTGGGGCGATGAAACGATTTCTCGCACTGGATCTGGGCGCGGAAAGCGGGCGCGCGATTCTCGGCACACTGGCCGATGGCCGCCTGGAACTGGAGGAACTGCATCGTTTCTTGAACGAGCCCGTGCGTCTGCCCGCTGGTCTTTATTGGGATACGCTGCGGTTGTTTCATGAGATGCGGCGGGGCATTCATTGCGCCGCGCGCGAGCGCAATCTCAAGCTGGAAGGCATTGGCGTCGATACCTGGGGCGTCGATTTCGGGTTGGTCGGGAAGGATGGCGCGCTGCTGGACAATCCGCGTCATTATCGCGATGCGCGCAATGACGGACAGATGGAGCGAACCTTCGCCGTCGTTGCGAAAAGCGAGATCTTCGCCGAATCGGGCCTGCAATTCATGCAGATCAACTCGTTGTATCAGTGGCACGCGATGAAGCAGAGTGGATCGCCAGCGCTGGAAGCCGCCGACACGTTACTGTTCATGCCCGATCTGTTCAACTACTTTTTGACCGGCGTACGCCGCGCCGAAATCACAATCGCCAGCACATCGCAGTTCTACAATCCGGTGCGAAAATGTTTTGCCGCGGGAATGTTGGAAAAGCTCGGCTTGCGGCCGGGGATTCTGCCCATGATCGTTTTGCCGGGCTCCTTCCTTGGTCCGGCGCTCGAGACGGACATTCCGGTCTACGCCGTGGCGGGGCACGATACCGCGTCGGCGGTGGCGGCGGTTCCCGCGAAGGGGAAAGAAGACTGGTGCTACATCAGCTCCGGCACGTGGTCCTTGATGGGCGTGGAAGTTCGCGAGCCCATCATCAACAACGCTTGCCAGGAATTCAACTTCACAAATGAGATCGGCGTGGAAGGGCGCGTGCGCCTGTTGAAGAACATCGCCGGACTGTGGCTGTTGCAGGAATGCCGCCGCGCATGGGCGGAGCAGGGGCACAGCTACGATTACGGGCAAATGACGGAGATGGCGGCGGCGGCGAAGCCGTTTACTTCGATTCTTGATCCGGACGCGTTTCTGTCGCCGGGAGAGATGCCCGCGAAGATCGCCGAGCATTGTCAATCGCGCGGAGAAAAAGCGCCGGGTACGCACGGCGAGTACTGCCGGACCATTCTGGAGAGTCTCGCACTCCGCTACCGGCAGGTGTTGGAAAATCTGGAAATTCTGCTTGGCAGAAGACTCACGCGCATTCACATTGTGGGCGGCGGATCCCGCAATCGGCTGTTGAACCAGTTCGTGGCGGATGCGACTGGACGGCCGGTAATTGCCGGCCCAACGGAGGCAACGGCGGCGGGGAACATCCTGGTGCAGGCGATGGGCGCGGGAATCATTCGGAATCTGGAAGAGTTGAGGGAAGTGGTGGCGGCCTCGTTCCCGGTCACGGTAAGTGAACCAACACCTGGCGCAAATTGGGACGACGCCTACGCGCGTTTTGCACGGCTGCGGACTTGACGCTCTCACAGCATGTTGAGACTCTGTGGCGCGGACCCCTGGTCTGCCGAGCCGCGACTCATCGCGGCTCATGTGCGGGAACTGGACAACTCGCGCGGTTCAGCAGCAGCGGAAACCGCTTGCTGACGCGCGCGGCTCAGCACCCAAAGCCGCGTGAACATGGCGGTTACCGAGCCGCGACCGTTAAGGGAGCGGTCGGCTGAGTTGATGTCCATCTATATAGCGGATACTACACTAGCGGAAGGCTAGCGGTCCCTCAGCGAGCCTGGAGGCCTGCTCCGCAGTGAATTTCCTGCAGGGTCCACACGCGAATGGGATCGCGTCGCCGCGACACCATGGCCTCGGCTGCCGCTTTCGCTCCGCTCATTGTGGTGATGCAAGGGACGCGATACGTGAGCGCATTGCGTCGAATCGCCTTCTCGTCGCTGAAGCTGTGGCCTCCGGTCATTGTGTAGATGATCAGCTGCAGGGAGCCTCCTTTGATGAGGTCCACCGCATTGGGCCGGCCTTCGTTCACTTTGAAGACGGTCTTCACCGGGATGCCCGCCGCTTGCAATGCGGAAGCTGTGCCGCGTGTGGCGGCCAAGGTGAATCCAAGCTCCATGAACTTGCGGCCGATCTCAACCGCATCCTGTTTGTGGCGTTCATTGACGCTGATAAAGATACCCCATCACTTCGCCTGTGGAGCGCATCTCCGGTCCCAGCGCGGGATCGACGCCGGGGAATTTGTTGAACGGGAACACCGGCGATTTGACAAACGACATGGGCACCGGAAGAACGCCGCTGGTCTGCCCGCCGAGCAAGTGCGCCAGGTCTTTCAAGCGGTGTCCCAACATGAGGCCAACAGCTACCTTCGGTAGCGCGATCCCCGTGGCTTTGGATACATACGGCACCGTGCGCGACGCCCGCGGATTGACCTCCAGCACGAACACAGTTCCATCCTTGATGGCGTACTGCACGTTCATCAATCCGATCACCTGCAGCGCCTTCGCCAGCCGCACCGTGTAATTTTCAATGGTGGCGAGATCCGCGGCGCAAAGGGAAGTGGGCGGCAGAACGCAGCTGCTATCGCCCGAATGCACGCCGGCCTCTTCAATGTGTTCCATGATGCCGGAGATGACCACGTCTTCGCCGTCGCAGAGACAATCGACATCCACTTCCACCGCGTCTTCCAGGAACCGGTCGATCAACACCGGGCGGTCCTGCGAGAACACTACGGCCTCGCGCATGTAACGGCGAACAGTCTCCTCATCGTAGGCGATGACCATGGCGCGTCCGCCCAGAACGTAGCTTGGCCGCACCAGCACGGGGAAGCCAAGTCTGCGCGCTACTTCCATCGCTTCGGCCTCGCTGGTCGCCGTGCCGTTCGGGGGGGATGGAATGCCGAGTTCGTCCAACAGTCTTCCGAACAAACGGCGATCTTCCGCCAGATCGATATTCGAAGGATCGGTTCCAATGATGGGTACGCCGGCGCGCTTCAAGGGCAAGGCGAGCGTCAACGGCGTCTGCCCGCCGAACTGCACAATCACGCCGTCCGGCTTCTCAGTGTCGTAGATATTGAGTACTTCTTCCAGCGTCAGCGGCTCAAAGTACAACCGGTCGCTGGTGTCGTAATCGGTGGACACGGTTTCCGGATTGCAGTTCACCATGATCGATTCGACGCCGAATTCGCGGAGCGCGTAGGAGGCGTGACAGCAACAGTAATCGAACTCGATTCCCTGCCCGATGCGATTCGGACCGCTTCCAAGAATCATCACCTTCTTGCGCGTGGACGGCGCAGCCTCGCACTCCGATTCATAGCTGCTGTACAGATAGGGCGTGAAGCTTTCGAATTCCGCGGCGCAGGTATCGACGCGATTGAACACGGCCGAAACGCCCAACTCTTTTCGTCGCGCACGAACCTCTTGTGGGTTCACTCCCCAGGCGCGCGCCAGGAAATTATCGGAGATCCCATCGCGTTTCGCCTTCAGTAAGGCCGTGCGATCCATCTGCTCCAGTTTCTTCCCGCGCAACTCGCGTTCCAACTCCACGACTTCGAAAATCTGCTGCAGGAACCACGGGTCGATCGACGTCATTTCGTAGACCTGGTCGACCGAGTAGCCCCTCTCGAACGCAAAGCGGATGTAGCCCAGCCGTTCCGGATTTGGCGTAATCAGCCGCTGTGGAATCAATTCCTCGTGGAATACCTCGGCCGCCGACGACTTGCCCGTCTCCAGGCTTCGAATCGCCTTGCCCAGCGATTGCTTGAACGTTCGTCCGATCGCCATGACTTCACCAACGGACTTCATCTGCGTTCCCAGCACGGGCTCCGCGCCGGGAAATTTTTCAAACTGCCAGCGCGGAATCTTCACCACGACATAATCGATGGTCGGTTCGAAACATGCCGGCGTCAATCGCGTAATGTCGTTTCTGATTTCGTCGAGCCGGTAGCCCACGGCCAGTTTCGCCGCGATCTTGGCGATGGGGAATCCGGTGGCCTTCGATGCCAGTGCGGAACTGCGCGACACGCGCGGATTCATCTCCACCACCACCATGCGTCCCGTTTTGGGGTCGATGGCAAACTGCACATTCGATCCGCCGGTATCGACGCCGATCTCGCGCAAACACGCCAGCGCGCCGTCGCGCATCATTTGATATTCGCGATCGCTCAGCGTTTGCGCCGGAGCGATGGTGATGGAATCGCCCGTATGCACGCCCATGGCGTCGAAGTTTTCGATGGAGCAGATGATGATGCAGTTGTCGGCCAAGTCGCGCATCACTTCAAGTTCGTACTCCTTCCACCCGAGCACGCTTTCTTCGGCGAGCACCTCATGCACCGGGGAAAGATCGAGGCCGCTCTCCAGAATGTTCTCCATGTCTTCGCTGTTGTAGGCGATGCCGCCGCCCGTGCCGCCCAGCGTAAAGCTGGGCCGTAGAATCATGGGGTAGCCAATCTCGTTGGCAAACGAGTGTCCCGCGGCGATGCTCTTGATCAGCTGCGACCGCGGTGTCTCCAAGCCGATCTTGCGCATCGCGTCTTTGAACAACAAACGGTCTTCCGCTTTTTTGATTGCCTCGATCTTCGCGCCAATCAGCTCCACGCCATACTTGTCGAGAATTCCCGCTTCGGCCAATGCGACAGAGAGGTTCAGCGCCGTTTGTCCGCCGACGGTGGAGAGAAGCGCATCGGGACGTTCTTTGCGAATCACCTCCTCGGCGTATTCGACGCTGAGCGGTTCGACATACGTGCGGTCGGCCAGATCCGGGTCCGTCATGATGGTGGCAGGGTTGGAATTGATCAGGATGACTTCGTAGCCATCCGAACGAAGCGCCTTACACGCCTGCGCGCCGGAGTAATCGAATTCACAGGCCTGCCCAATGACGATTGGTCCGGAGCCGATGATCAGAATGCGGTGGAGATCGTTTCTTCTGGGCATCCCTTATGACCTTTGATGATCTCTCATGAGTTGTATGAAATCGCCGAACAGATAGTGCGAGTCGTGCGGCCCGGGCGCGGCCTCGGGATGATATTGTACGCAAAACGCCGGATGCTCGCGGTGGCGCAGGCCTTCCACCGTATTGTCATTGAGATTGATGTGCGTCAACTCCACAACGCTGTCGCGCAGCGAATCGGGATCCACCGCGAACCCGTGATTCTGCGACGTGATCTCCACTTTGTTGGTGCGGCGGTTGAGCACTGGATGATTCGCTCCGCGATGCCCGAACTTGAGCTTGAACGTTTTTCCGCCCATCGCCAGCCCGAGGATCTGATGTCCCAGACAGATGCCGAAGATCGGCGTCTTGCCGATGAGCTTTCGAACTTGCGTCGCCTGATATTCCAACGGTTCCGGATCGCCTGGGCCGTTGGAGAGAAACACGCCGTCGGGGCGCAACGCCAGAACATCCTCCGCCGCTGTCGCCGCGGGCACGACGGTCACCTTGCATCCCGCATGCACAAGCCGGCGTAGAATATTGCGCTTGATCCCAAAGTCGTACGCCACCACTCGATACTGAGGTTCAGCGGCATCGCCAATCTGCTCGGAAGGCGAACACTTGGCAGCGGACTCGCCCCATTCGTAGCGTTCGGCGGTAGTCACGCGCGTGGCAAGATCCAGCCCGATCATGGATGGAGACTGCAATGCCGCTTTCACCAGCGCCGCGCCGTCGCTCCCGAAACCGATCACACCGCGCAATACACCACCCATGCGCAGTTTTCTCACCAGCCTGCGCGTGTCCACTTCCGCAATCACGGGGATACCGTGGCGCGCCAGAAATTGGCCGGCGCTTTCTTCACTGCGCCAATTGCTGGCGATCGGCGAAAACTCGCGAACAATGAGTCCTTCTATATAGGGCCGGGCCGATTCGCAATCGCCCAGGTTCGCTCCATAGTTTCCGATTTGCGGATTGGTGAGGCAGACAATCTGCCCCGTGTAAGAAGGGTCGGTGAACACTTCCTGGTATCCGGTGATGGCGGTATTGAATACGACTTCACCAAAGCGCTGTTGACGCGCACCAAATCCAATGCCTTCAAAGACGGTGCCGTCTTCCAAGGCGAGCAAGGCCTGCTCCAAGTAGTTTGCTCCTTTGGGGGTTTTCACTATTGAAGCATGATTGGCGGACATCATTCAAGCGCCGGCGTGAGGCGAGGCGAACTTCGGTTTGCAGAGAGCTTCAATCCGCTCGCCGGAGGCAAAACTGAAGCCTCGCGCGGGATCTGAAGATATCTGGAGATCCCGCGGCACGGTCGAAAACCACCAGCGACGGCCGCTTCGCGGGTGCGAGTTTGGACATTTCCCGAGTTTGTGTGGGGCAGATCTCCAGATCTGCGAGCCGGTCTCCAGACCGGCTCTGCCTGAAGTAATCGCAATCTCCCGGGCTGCTGCAAAGCAGCCGATGGCCTCTTGCGAGGCCATGCGGGATCTGGAGATCCCGCTGCAGATCTGGAGATCCGCCCCACACAAAATTGGCAAATGTCAAAACTCCAGGGCGAGGCTGAAGCTTGCCCTACATTGAGGATCACGCCATCAACGGATCCGCACCATCGGGGCGCACACGCCTTTGCGCGACAGGCTCAATGAGCTTGAAAAAATCTCCGGACTCCTGGATCTCCGGATGCTTCCAATCTTCGATGGGCGTGATCCAAGGGACATATAAGTCCGGTTCGCCGGGCTTCATCGAAAGCAAGCGAAATGCTTCCAGGTAAAGTCCGGGGACGGAAAACAGCCGCAATTCATAATCGCCCGACGTCGTCTTATAGTAGCCGCGCGCCTTGCTAATGAGCCGCAGCGCCTCATCCGCTTCAGGACCGCTCGCCAAACCGCGGAAGGACGCGGAGCCATACAAATCGGGGCTTGTCATCTCACAGGAATACGCCTCCCCCATTTGATCGCAGAAAAAAACACAGCCGGACCATTCGGCACCTTCAGCGCACTTTCCAGCGGTGATGTTTTCGACAGTACTCACGTCCACGGGGACATGAATCTCCTGGCTCAGTGGGTCCTGACGTTCCGCTCGCGCGTAGAAACTCAAGCGAAATTTCTGGGCCAGATCAGGCCTCGGCGGAACGGTGATCAGTGCCATGAACTAAGAACCCGCAACCCTTCGCCGCGAGTTTAAGAGAAACGACGCGAACCAAATCCCCTTGCCGTGCCTGTATCCATCGCCCTCCGCATGAGAGGAGAATCGATCGTAGTCGCGCCAGTCGGGTGGGAAGAGAGGATCGTCCACAAAAACGTCGTGGCTATCGCTCTCATAACCCGTGATCGCTACGAAGTGGCCATTCAGGCTATTGCGCCAGCGAATGTAGCAGCAGACGGGACGCCCCGCATCAATCTCCCTGCGCACGGCTTGCAGCCGCAACGGTTCGAGGATGGGAGGCTGCGCCAGCCAGCCGAGATGATCCAGCGGCTCGTGCAGCGTGTTGGTCTGATTACAGCGCTTGAGTTGTTCGCCGGCCAATTCTCCGCAGCAGAGATGATGAAGCTCGTTAGAAACCGTCTTGCACTGCGTAAGGCTGGACGCACCGTCCAGGAACCGGTCAAGAGACGTGGTGACCGCCGACCAGCACCACTCGTCCTGCAGCTGCTTCTGGAGTTTCAGGCCGTCGATGCGCTTCTTCATGCGCTAACTCTTTTTTCTGGATCGCCTCTTGGGCGCGGGCCCTCCGCCTCCGCGAAGATCGCCGCCCTGTCCCGGATCATCGCCGCCTCCGCGAAGGTCGCCGCCCTGTCCCGGGTCGTCGCCGCCTCCGGCCAGAAGCGCGTTCGCTCCGCCCAAGGAGTCCAGGACGTCCTTGCGAATGAAAATTGTCAAGAGTGGGACCATTTCCGGTGCTGCGGCGGCGGTCTTCTTCGAGGGTTTGCGTGCCATCTGCGGTTACTCCTATTTCGAGGGTCTCAACAGTCTTGCAAACCCCGGGTCCCTTGTCAAGGTGAATGCCTCGGGCCAACGGCCGATATCCGCAAGCATTTCCTGCGAAGCAGAAGTGAGTATCTCCAGCGCACTCTCGCGTTTTCCCAGCAGTTCATAGGTGAGCGCCGCCAGCCATTTCACGTCGGCGTGCTCGGGCTGCAGTGCCAGTGCTTGCTTGACCTCCGATTCCGCGCGAGCGCGGTCGCCTGTGCGGGCGCAGAGGTAGGCCAAGCGGGATCTGGTGAATCCGTTTCTGGGTTCGCGCTCCACTTCATCCGACACGAGTTGCAATGCGCGTTGGAAGTCGATATGCGCCTGACCCGGCATTCCCATGCGCAGTCTGCCGAGCCCAAGATACATCCACAAACTCGCCCGTTTCGCATCGAGTTTCAGTGCCCGTTCGAAGTAGGGAACGGCCTCGCGATCTTTGCCTTGATACATGAGCGTGCGGCCCAGTTCGTACAACGAACTAGCGGATTCCCGGAGTTGCAGAGCCGTTCGCAATTCGCGCTCCGCTTCGGCGAAGCGGCCGTTATTCTTGAGGCTGGTCGCCAAAGAAATGCGCAGGCCAGGCTCGTTTGGAGCAAGCTCAACCGCCTTCTGAAACGAACGGATCGCTTCCGCCAGATTCGCACGCTCCAGCAGGAACCCGCCCAAGTCCTGGTGGGTGCGGTAGTATCCGGGCTCCATCTCCACGGCCCGCCGGTAGGACGCCAAGGCTTCCGCAGTCTGGTTGTTTCGCCTGTAGGCTTGAGCGAGACGACGGTGCGTGTCGCTGTTCGATTCGTTCAGTTCCGCGGCGCGTTGAAACCGCGCAATCGCTTGCGTATAATTCGCCGCGCTCGCATCCACCAACCCAGCGATGCGGTGCACTTCGGCGCAATCGGGATTGCGGATCTCCGCCCGCCGCGAAGCGTCCACGGATTTCTCGCGCCAATCCAGCGGATCGTCCACAACCAGATATTTTCGCCACCGCGCTTCGGCCAAACCGGCGTGCGTCAGCGGCGAATCGGGATCGGCGTCGATGGCCTCCTGCATGCGTTGCAAGGCCATGTCGACTTGACGATCGATGCGGATCAAGGATAGACCTTCGTTGTATGCCTCTCGTGCCGCCGTCGAAACAGTGCATCCATTGGAACCATTCGGAAGATGAAACGCGTTGGTGACCACGCCCGCCAATGCGCCCGGAGCGTAGCGCATTTCCGCCGGTTCGTATGCCGCGCTCCATTGTGTGAGATCGGCTTGCTTTCCGGCGTCCGTGATGCGGACGCGCAGCATCACCTTTTCATTCACGCGCCGCAGCGTGACTTGCAGGAAGTGCGTTGCGCCGGCATCCGCCACGGAGAACGAAGTGCGGGCACTGCCGCGCAACTTCGCGATGGTTGCTCCCGCCGCCGCGTGCAAACTGCCCGCCTCGTTCGCGGTTTCCGCACTCGACTCAAACGGCTGAAGAGTCAGGATTATCTTCTCCGCGGGCGCGGTTGTGCGTTGATAAGTGACTAACCCCGTAGCGGCTGCAATTGTCACCAGCGCCGCGGCGTAAAGCGCGCGGCGGCGTTTCGGCGGGGGCGCGATGGCGTCGGCCACTTCGCGTGCGGATTGGAAGCGCTTCGCCGGGTCCGCGTCCAGGCAGCGGCGCAAAATCGAGTCCCATTTCGAATGGAGAGGCAACGGGACGCCGCCGATATTGACGGGGGACGGCGGCGGCGAGCCTTTTTCCAGCACTACGGTGGACGCCAACATCGCGGCGCGCTCCCGCGGACGCAGCCCGCTCACCATTTCATGAAATATGATGCCCAGCGCATAGATGTCCGATGCAACGCTGGTAAAGCTGCCTTGCAGCAACTCCGGCGCCATGTAGCCCGGCGTGCCGCCCAGGTTGCCGGTGAGTGCCTCGCTCCGCGCCAGCCCGAAATCAGTGATCACGGCCCTCTGTTCGCCGTTCGTGTCGACCGTGAGAATCACGTTGTCGCTTTTCAGATCGCCGTGAATCACCCGGTTGCGATGCGCTTCCGCCAATCCGCTACAGAGTTGCAGCGCCACTTTCCTGGCTTCCGCCTCCGCAAGTTTTCCGCGGCGCAATCGCTGCGACAAGGTTTCTCCATCCAGAAACTCCATGGTGAAGAAATCGATCTCCCCTTCCGGAGTGGACGCCGTGTGAATTTCGAAAATCTTGCAAACGTTGCGGTGGCTGACTTCACTTGCCAGCCGCACTTCGGGTGGAAGCTGCCCTGTATACGGCGCTTTCGCGCATTTCAACGCGATGCGGCGATCGAGCTTTTCGTCGTAGGCCTCGTAGACGATGCCCATTCCGCCTTGCGCCAGCCGGCGCACAATACGAAACCGGCCGGCGACCTGTTGATTTACGAGGAAGGGAGACTGCGCCGGTTTCGGATGTTCGCGGCTGTCGTTTGCACCTTCCATGGGGGAGGCCCGCTCAGAACAACAGCTTCAATCCGAATTGGATCTGCCGCGGCGAGTTCGCCTGCGTGCTGATCTGTCCAAACTGATTGGAGGTAACCGCGGTGTTCGGGCTGCCGAAACGAACGGTGTTAAACGCATTGAACGTTTCGGCGCGGAATTGCAGCTGCATCTTCTCCCGCAAGCGGAAATCTTTGAAGATGGAGAGATCCCAATTGCGGATTCCGGGCGAACGCAAGTCCGGCGAACCAGGTTGTGTATTGCCGAAGGTGAAAGCCGCGGGCTGCGAGAACACGCTGGTGTCGAAGTAGCGCAACAGGCGATTGTGAATGTCGCCGCCGATCTTCGCGCTGGTCCCGTTGTTGTTGGCAAGTCCGCGCGAGTTGAAGAGCCCGGCGACATTGTTCGCCGAAATGGAGAGTGGGGTGCCGGATTGATAATCGGTGAATCCGTTGATCTGCCAGCCGCCCAGTACCGTATTCGTCATCCGGTCCCAACCGGCGCCAAAGCGGCGGCCGCGGCCAAAAGGCAATTCATAGATGTAACCGATCACGAAACGATGCGCGATGTCGTAGTCCGCAAGGGACCGGGATGCACGCACGTTGTAGCTGTCGACATGACTCAACGCTTCCTGAATCGATTTCGCCCAGGTATAGCTCCCGTCGAACTGCATGCCCCGCGAGAAGCGTTTGTTGAAGCTGACCTGCAAGGCATGATAGTTGGACGACGCGCCGGTGGAGTAGAGCGGAATGACGTCGGTGAACTGCGGATACGGCCGCAGCGACTGCGCCCTGCTAATGCGGGGCGTGGCCAGCACTCCGCTGTTCACACTGGCGTAAAAAGGATTCTCCACGGTCTGATTCAACTGCGCGCCCAATGCCATGTATTTCGGATCAAGCTGGTTCAAGCTCAATCCTCCTTCATCGTTGCGCGAAAGCTGCAAGCCGCGCGTGCCCACGTAGGCCACTTCCAACAAAACGCTCGCCGGCAGATTCCGCTGCACGTTGAAATTCCACTGCATCGAATATGGTGTGAGGGTCTCTTGCACGGGCGCTTGAATGTTGGCTCCAGCCTGCGTGAGCAGCCCCTGCGAAGATCCGGGAGGAGCCTGGAACCCGCCGGGAAACGGATTGGAAAGCGCGTAGTTCGATGTGATGCCATCGATGGTGCTCACCCAGGGAGTCTGCGTGCGGAATCCAAATGGACCGACCGTTCCATGCGCTTGCTGCAGGGAAATGGCGAATATGTTTCCGAAGCCGCCGCGAATCGCCGTATTCTTGCCCGCTTGATAGGCGAAGCCAATGCGGGGCGCGAAATTGTTCTTGTCCGTAAAATACTGCGACCGCGGACGTCCATTCACGCCGACGAAGACCAATCCACCGGTGAGGTTTGAGTACCCCGGCGTGTTCGCCGCCAGTGGAGACCGTGCAAACGGATCGAAGTAATTCATGCGGTCATAGCGTTCGGTGCGCGGTGTATCCAGGTCGTAGCGAAGGCCCAGGTTCAGCGTGAGTTTCTTCGAAACCCGCCAGTCATCCTGGAAGTACAGCGCCGTGTAAAAACTCTGCGCCGCCGCATCCTTAAAGCTCTGAATCAGCGATCCTCCGCTTCCGGTGCCCAACAACAGGCTCGCAATGGAATTGCCGCGATTCGCTGCCGCCGTATTGGGATTCGGCCCTTGCGTGAATCCGGCGCTGAAACTGAAATCGCCGGACGTGGCTCGCGACTCGCGGTTGTTCACGCGAATCAGACGGCCGTCGTAACCCGCTTTGAGCGTATGCGCGCCGTGCATTTTGGAGATGCTTCCCGCCAGCGTATACGTCATGAACGCGTTGTAACGGTTGTCCTGGTTTCCCAGCGTCGTGTATCCGCCGGCGGCGAACCGCGGAAACATGGACAGTCCGCCCGCCGTGTCGAGCGCGGTGGGGAATCCTATTGAAGATGCCAGAAAACCAAGTCCGAGGTTTTCGTAGAAGTACAGACTGCGCGCGTATCCCCCGCGCAGGGAAACCACGGTGGTCGCATTGGGGGTCAACGTGTAGTCGATGACTCCGTTGTGCATCCTGTTCCGTTCATTGTTCGTGGTCTCCGCGGCGGTCAATTCCTTGGGCCAGAGCACAGCCGGCAGACTGTCCTGATTGCGGTACGAGTAGCGGACGAACAATCGATTGGTGGAATTGAAATTGTGATCCACTCGCCCGTCGATCTGATCGATATCCAGAGCCGACGATCCCTGGTTGTAATAGTTGTTCGCATTCGTAAAGGGCGAACCCTGGGTGTTGGGAGCGGGATAAAACTTCATGGCATTGCGGCCCACGCGATCCTGGCGCAGCGCGGGGACGATGTTGCCGGGGAAGGCGTCGCGAATAAAGGCCGCGCCCGAGGGCCGCGTCGTGGACGGATCGAAAATGACCACGGGGTTGTTCGCGCCCGCGAACGTCTGCGAAAAATCTCCGGCGCGTTCCAGAACGGTGGGCACCGTTGCCGTTCGGGAACTGAAGTTGCGCTGCCGCAATCCTTCATAGGAGGACATAAAGAACGTGCGGTTCCTGACGATAGGCCCGCCGAAGGTGCCTCCATATTGACTACGTTTGAAACTGGACAGGGGCACATCGCGTAGATTGTTGTAGAACGTATTCGCGTCCAGTTTGGAATTGCGCAGAAACTCATACGCCGTGCCGTGGAAGTCGTTCGTGCCGGATTTATACACCACGTTGAGAACGCTTCCCGCCGTGCGGCCGTACTCCGCCTGAAAATTCGCTCCCAGCACTTTGAACTCGCCGATCGCGTCGACGCTGGGGAACGCGGAGATCCCGGAATATCCTTGTACCGTGGGATGCGAGGCCGTCGCGCCGTCGATCAAGGTGTCCATCATGGAGGCTCTGGCGCCGTTGATGGAGTAGCTCATGCTGTTGTAATTGTTTCCGATGGAACCGGCGACGCCGGGCGTGAGATAGATCAGAGAGTAGATGTTTCTCGAGTTGAGCGGAAGATTAAGAATGGCCTTGTTGGAAACTACTTTGCCAACGGTGGAGGTGGTGGTCTCGATGGTGGACATCTCCGCCGAAACCGTAACGTTCTCCGTAATCTCACCCACCGTCATCGCGATGTCGAGTTTCACCTGCTGACCGACGGCGAGAGAAACCCCGCTCCGCGCAAACTTCTTGAACCCGGCCGACGACGCTTCCACCAGATACAAACCGGGCTGAAGACCTGCGGCCAAAAAGCGTCCGGTGCCGTCACTTCGCGTCTCCGTTTTCAGGTTTGTGGAGACGTTTGTGGCCGTGATGGTGACATTGGGGATCGCCGCTCCGGTAGCGTCGCTGACGTTCCCGATCACACTTGCAGTAAAGGACTGCCCCCAGGCGGCGGGGACGAAAAGAAGGAAGGCTGCCAATGCGAGTCTCATGATGACAGTATTATCCAACAAACCGGAGTGCGGCCTCAGTCTTGCCGTTACCGCGCCCACTCCGCCGTGAAGATATTGAACTCGTAGCGGCTCTTGGAATCCTTGTCGGAACAAAACAACAATTTCCGGCCGTCAGGCGAGAATTCAGGAAACGACGTGAAGCCGCCGAAATCGGTCACCTGTTCCAGACTGCCGCCGTCGGTGTTCATCATGAAGAGTTCGAACTTGCGTCCGTCGCAGTTGTGCTTGTTCGATGCGAAGATGATCTTCTTCCCATCGGGCGTGAACGACGGCGCAAAACTCGCGCATCCAAAATTCGTGATCTGCTTCGCGTTTTTTCCATCCGCCGCGGCGACGAAAATCTCCATCTTCATGGGAGACGTTAATCCGTCTTTGAGCAGGTCGAGATAGCGCCGCATCTCTGCGCCCTGCGGATGGTTGGCGCGCCACACCAACTGCTTTCCGTCGTGCGAAAAGACCGCGCCGCCATCATAGCCTTGCGCGGTGGTGATGCGTTTCTTGCCGCTTCCATCCAGGTTCATGGTCCACATATCCAGATCGCCGGAGGCCATCGACGTGTAGACAATCTTCTTTGTCTTGAAATTCACCGTCGCCTCCGCGTCGTATCCCGCGGCATCGGTGAGTCTCTTCTCGATCTTGCCGGCATCGGTGGCGAGATAGATGTCGTAGCTGGGGTAAACCGCCCAGACATAGCCTTTGCTTCTGTCGGGCGATGCGGGGCAGGCATCGCCTCCTTCGTGCGTAGAGCCATACACGATGTGCTTGTTGTCCGGCAGGAAGTATCCGCAAGTGGTGCGCCCTTTCCCCGTCGACACCATGCGCTGATCGGAGCCATCGGCGTTCATGAGGAAGATCTGATCGCACTGCAATTCGCCGCGCGTCGATTGAAAGATGATGCGCTTCCCATCGGGCGCCCAGTACGCTTCGGCGTTCTGGCCTCCCGCGGTGAGCTGCTTCATGTTCGTCAAATGTTTGGTCTGCCCGCACAACGCACCCGCCGCAAGCAGCAGTATCCAACCACGCATGATCTTAGTTCCTTCCTTCAAAGAGATTACGGCCCGCCACCAGGGAACGCATTTTGCCATCCGCGACACTGCGCTGCAACATCCAGAATCCGCAGTCGGGATGAATATAGTGCACGCGTCCGGCGCCCAATACTTTCGCGGCGTTCTCCAGCCGCTTGGCGATCAAGTCCGCTGGCTCGATCATATTGTCCTTGATATCGACGACCCCCAGCCCGAGTCCGATCTGCGGGCTGAGTTCGCGGAAGGATTCCAATTCCTCGTAGCCGCGCCGCGCGAACTCCAGCACCAGATGATCGGCGTGCAGGCCGTTGAGGAACGGCATCAGATCTTTCCAGAACCCTTTCTGTACGCTTTGCCCGCCGTAGTTGCCAAAACAAATATGGACGCCTCGTTTTCCGCGCACTCCATCCAGCACGTGATTGATGGCGGCCAGCGCCCATTCGCGATCTTCCGGATGACCGCTGATGTTGGCTTCGTCAATCTGGACGATCTCCGCGTCAATGCGCTCCATCTGGCCGCGCAGCACATCCGCAATGGCCATCGCCAAATCTTCGCGGCGTCTGTAATGGCGGTCCGTCAGCACCTTCGTCAACATGTGCGGGCCGGTAGATGTAAATTTCAACGGGCTCGATGTGAGCCCTTTCGTGAACTCATAATCGCGCGGAAGATTCAGCGTGCCTTCGCGCACGTCGGCATGAACAATGCCCGCCGGGTCCGTGCGATAGACAAGGCTCGCATCCTTTCGGAATGTGTCGATGTCGGTTACCGAATACCTCGAGCGGATTCCCTCCATGCGCGAGACGAAGTAATCGATCATGCCGTTGGTTTCGGGATGCGAAGGATCGAAACGGTTCAGTTCGCCATCGGCGATCACGTCGATGCCCGCCAACTCCTGCGTCTTAAGAACGACCATCACTGCGTCGCGCAGGACGAGCCGGCTGGTATTGCCATGAAGCCATTGCGGGATGGGATAGCTTCCCACCACCGTAGTAAGAATAGACATATTTAACCAATCTTAACAGCCGCCAGGCCCTTGTACTATTTACGAAACAGAACATCTGTGCCAGAATCTAGCTAACTGTTGGGTGAGAGGCGTCTTTGTCTACCAAACTTAATGCTTGGAGACAATGATGAAAAAATGGATCGTAACGGCGCTCGCCATCGTAACAGCGAGTGCACAAACACTACCGAACCTGGCTCCGTTCCCAAATGCCAGCGGCGCGGCAGCAACCTTCAATATCAATAATGCTCCCATCAGTCTTACGGGTGCGTTCTTTCAATCTCTTGGCACGAATGGGCGAAGCTGCGAATCGTGTCACCGGGCCGCACAGGGATGGGCCATATCCTCCGATGAAGTGAGATCGCGGTTCGACGCGACGAATGGACTGGACCCCATCTTCCGCACAAACGACGGATCGAACTGCGACCACAATATCGATACGACTTCGTTAGGCGGACGCCGCCAGGCGTATAGTCTCCTCATAAGCCGTGGCTTGATTCGCGTTGCGCTGGCGCCTCCCGCCAACGCGGAGTTCACCGTGGCCAACGTACAGAATCAGTATGGCTGCAACGAGACGACCACTCTCTCCATGTACCGCCGTCCGCTGCCCAGCACCAACCTGCGGTTCCTCAGCACCGTGATGTGGGATGGACGCGAATCGACGACGGCAACGGGCACTATGCCCATCACCTTCGCAACGAATCCTTCGGATCTCATTCAGGATTTGCGCCATCAGGCGGTGGACGCAACCACCGGCCATGCGCAGGGAACAGGATTGACGCAGGCGCAGATCGATAGCATCGTCAATTTCGAGATGTCGCTGATGACCGCTCAGATCAGCGATCGAGTGGCAGGGCCGTTAAGCGGTAATGGCGCGACCGGCGGGCCTGTGCGTCTGGGCGCACTGGCGCAATCGTTCTTCGTCGGCATCAATGATCCACTTGGACAAAATCCGAATAACATTGCTTTCACGCCGCTGATCTTCGATCTGTTCAACGCGTGGGCCGGTCTCGCTCCTCCTCCCGGGCCAGGTGGACCCGGCGGCCCAGGCGGGCCTCCTCCAGGCGGACCCGGCGTAAACCCCAACGATCCGATCGCCGCGCGCGCGGCCATCGCCCGCGGCCAAGCCGTGTTCAACACGAAGCAGTTCAACATTACACGCGTCGCCGGATTGAACGACGATTTGAATCAACCAAACATTCGTGGCACGTGCGGCACTTGCCACGATTCGTTGAACGTCGGCAATCACTCGGTTTCCGCGCCGTTGAATATTGGCGTGGCGGACGTGAACGGACAGATCGACACGCGGTTTCTGCCGGTCATCACGTTGCGCCGCAACTCCGATGGCGTGACGGCGCGAACCACCGATCCGGGCCGCGCGATGATCACAGGGAAGTGGAGCGATATCGGACGTTTTAAAGGGCCCATCCTACGCGCTTTGGCTGCCCGCGCGCCGTACTTCCACAATGGTTCGGCGCAGAGTATCGAGGACGTTGTGAACTTCTACAACAGAAGATTCAACATTCGTCTTTCACAGCAGGAGCGCCGCGATTTGGCCGCCTTCCTCAACGCATTGTAAATGGGCGTTCTTCCGGAACTGCGAGCCGGTCTCCGGACCGGCTCTTCCGGAGAACGGGTGTATACTCGATTCATCATGATGAGGCGGATTGCACTTTGCGTTTTTGGCATGGCCTTGGGGGCAGTTTCCCAGCAGCCGGGCGGAATCGCCGGCGAGTACATGCGGAAGTACGAGCACGGCGAAGGCAAACTCAAGCCGGGCGACACCGCGCCGGACTTCGACTTGAAAAAACAAAGCGCCGGCGAGCGCGTGCGGCTTTCCTCGTTTAAGAACTCAAAGCCCGTTGCGCTTGTCTTCGGCAGTCTGACTTGACCGCCGTTCCGGGCCCAGTCTGGCGCCCTCAACGCGATGTATCAAAAGTATCGTGGCAAGGTGGAGTTCCTGCTGGTCTACATTCGCGAAGCGCACGCCACCGATGGCTGGCAGCTTCCGGTGAATGAGCGGCAGGAAGTGTTGTTGCCCATCGCCAAAAGCCAGGATGAGAAGGAAGACCATGCCACCGCTTGCGTCCGCAAGCTGAACATTGAATTCCCCGCCGTGGTGGACAACATGGACAACACAACGGAACTCAACTATTCGGCATGGCCTGATCGTCTCTACCTGGTCGGAAAAGATGGGCGCATCACTTACAAAAGCGGTCCCGGCCCGCAGGGCTTCAAGCCTCCGGAATTGGAAGCGGCCATTCGGAAAGAGCTAGCCGGCAAATAGCGTCCGCTTAAAACACCAGACGGACCGCCATTTGAATGCATGGCGGGCTCGGCGAAACAAAGCTTCGCATATAATCAATGTTGATCACCATGCTCAGGGCTGCGCGATTACTGGGAACCGGCTCCATATTTGTGCTGTCATGCGCCGCGGCGGATGACGCCGTCATCTTTCGCGAAAAAATCGAGCCTTTGCTAAAAGCGAACTGCGCCGCGTGCCATACGGGTCCGCAGGCGCAGGCGGGGCTCTCCGTAGCTTCGCTTTCCGATTTGATGAAGGGCGGCAAACGCGGTCCCGCATTGCGGCCGGGGCAGTCCAGTCACAGCCTGCTTTTGCAGTTCTTGCGTGGAGAGAAAAATCCTCGCATGCCGATGGGTGGCAAACCGCTGGCGGATGCGGCGATCGCGGCGCTGGCGGCGGCGATTGACTCGATGCAGCCCGCTGCGGTTTCGCGCGAGGCGGCGAAAACACATGCCGATTGGGTGTTTGCCGCTCCGGCGGCGGCGAGGCCTCCCACACCGCGCAATGCCGCGTGGGTGAAGAATCCGATAGATGCCTTCGTGTTGGCCAGGTTGGAAGAGAAAGGAATTGCGCCTGCTCCGCCGGCTTCGCGGCGTGCTTTGCTGCGCCGCGTCTATTTCGACTTGATCGGCGTGCCGCCAACGGAAGAAGAGACACAGAACTTTCTTAATGACAACACTTCCGGCGCATACGAGAAGCTCATCGACAAGCTGCTTGCAGATCGCCGCTACGGCGAACGCTGGGGCCGTCACTGGCTCGACCTGGTGCGCTTTGCCGAAAGCGATGGCTTCGCGATTGACGGCGAGCGGCCCACGGCGTGGCGCTACCGCGACTATGTGATCCGCGCCTTCAACAACGACAAGCCGTACGACGATTTCGTCATGGAACAGCTGGCGGGAGACGAGATGCAGCGCAGACCCGGCGCGCGCGGCGGCAACATTGAAAATGAAGGGCTCCTCGCGTTGGGCTTCCTGCGCATGGGGCCATGGGAGCGCGATACCAATTTCGACACGCAGCTGCGCCTCGACTGGTTGAACGAAATGGCCGGCACCACATCACAAGTCTTTCTTGGACTGACGGCCGGGTGCGCGCGCTGCCACGATCATAAGTACGACCCCATTCCGCAAAAGGATTTCTATCGTCTGCAGGCTTTCTTCGCCGCAACGCGCATTGATGACAGGCCCATGCCGTTTCTGGAATCGGAAGGCAGGCCGGCGATGCGCCAAACCTTGCGCCGTTTGGAGGATGAAATTGAGGCGGCCAACGAAAAAGTTCGCGCGCTGGAGAAAGAGTTGCGGGCCAAGCTGACGGCCGCGAACAGAAAGCCTGCCGATTTGCAAAAGATTCTGGGTGAAAAAGAGAACCCGCTGTTTACCGCGGCCGAACGGCAACAACACAAAGACGCAACCGAGCGCGCGCAAAAGCTCACGCTGGAATTGCCGCGCTACCAGCCCATCGCTTACAGCGTGAATGAAGTCGCGCCGCCCGCGGTGATGGATGTCGAACCCACTTACGTGCTCGCCGGCGGAGAACGCCTGGCGCGCGGCGAAAAAGTCGAGCCCGGTTTTCTGAAGTGCATCGCCGGCAATAGCGATGCGGCGAAGATCGCCTTCCCAGGCCGCTATCGTTCCGGCCGCCGGCGCGCGCTTGCCGAGTGGATCACGAGCCCTGCCAATCCGCTGACGGCGCGCGTGATGGTGAACCGCATCTGGCAACACCACTTCGGCGAAGGCATTGTGCGTACGGCTTCCGACTTCGGCATGAACGGGGACCGGCCCTCGCATCCGGAATTGCTGGACTGGCTGGCCACGCAGTTCGTGGAACGGAAGTGGAGCATCAAGGCGATGCACCGTTTGATGCTGACCTCGAATGCCTATCAACAGGCAACGCATCATGCGGAAGCCAAGCGGCTTGCGGAGATGGATCCGGACAATCGACTGCTGTGGCGCATGAACTGGCTGCGGCTGGAATCGGAAGCGCTGCGCGACACCATCCTTTCCATCAGCGGCGGCTTGAACCCCACATCCGGCGGGCCGGGCATGTTCTTCCGCGTGAAGGACGATATCGCGCAGGGTTTTCAAATGTTCAAATGGTATCCGTCGGAGGAATCGGCGCAACTGCGGCGATCCATCTATGCCTTCCAGCGCCGTTCGCTCAGCATGCCTTTGATGGAAGTTTTCGACGCCGCTAACATGAGTGAAAGCTGCGCGCGACGCAGCATCACCACGGTTTCACCGCAGGCGCTTACGTTGTTGAACGGAGACCTCACCGCTACCGAATCGCGACGATTTGCGGAGCGTGTGGCTGAGTTGTCGGGTCCCGATCCATCGCGCCAAATTCGCAAGGCGTTCTCACTCGCGTTGCAGCGCGAACCCACCGCCGCGGAGTTGGCAAAGGCCGGTGCTCTGTATGATGGGCGCAAGCCCCAGGACGCGCTGACGCGTTTGGCGGCAGTATTGTTCAACCTGAACGAGTTTTTGTACCTGGAGTAAAGATGCAACTGGAATGGAATCGCCGCAACTTTCTCTATCGCAGCTTGGTGGGCGCAGGTCCGCTGGCATTGATGGCTCTGTTGAACAAGGACATGCACGCGGCGAATCCGCTGAGCCCCAAAGCGCCTCATCATCGCGCCCCGGCGAAGTCCTGCATCTTTCTCACCATGCTCGGCGGCGTGGCGCAGATGGACACCTTCGACCCCAAACCGGCGCTGGAAAAGTTCGACAACACGACTCTCGATTGGACCAACGAGAAGCGGACGGACCAGCCTGAGTTGTACACCAAGCCACGCCTGATTTTGAAAAGCCCGTGGAAGTTCGCCAAGCACGGACAGTGCGGCATGGACGTTTCCGAACTCTTCCCGCACTTGGCAACGTGTGTGGACGATATGGCGTTTGTGAAAACCGTCACCGGAGAAAACGGCAATCACCCCGCGGCAACATTTCTGATGAACACGGGATTGGTGCTGCCCGGAAGGCCCTCGGTAGGCGCTTGGATTACCTACGGTCTGGGAACTGAGAATCAGAGTCTGCCGGGCTTTGTCGTCCTGCCCGATTATCGCGCGCTGCCGTTTAGCGGATCGCAGCAGTGGGGCGCCGGATTTTTGCCCGCGAGTTATCAGGGCACGATGATGCAGTGGAAGGGCGAGCCCATCCAGGACTTGCAGCCCGCGGCCTCATGGTCGGAAAAAGACAAACAGGACCAGATGACGCTGTTGCGCGAATTCAATCACGCGTATCTGGACGGCAACTTCACGAACCCCGAGTTGCAAGGCCGCATCGATGCATATGAACTGGCCTTCCGCATGCAAACCGAAGTGCCTTCTGTCTTGAATCCGGCGAAAGAGAGCGAAGCGACGCGCAAAATGTACGGACTGGATGACGAGACCACGCGTTCTTTCGGCACACGATGTTTGATGGCCAGGCAATTGGTGGAAAAGGGCACGCGCTTCGTGCAGTTGTACACGCCGAGCCAGTCCTGGGACAGCCATACGGACATCTTGAAGGGACACGCCAAGAATGCGCACGAAGTCGATTTGCCCATTGCCGGTCTGATCAAGGATCTGAAGCAGCGCAACCTGCTGGATTCCACGCTGATTGTGTGGATGGGAGAGTTCGGACGCACGCCGGATCATCCCGCCGACTTGCGCGACAAAGCGGGTCGCGATCACAACACCAAGGCGATGACGATGTTCTTCGCCGGCGGCGGCGTGAAGCCCGGAGTTTCCGTCGGCGCGACCGATGATCTTGGTTGGAAGGCCGTGGAAAAGATCTACCGCATGCGCGACGTACACGCGACGATTTTGCACTTGATGGGCTTGAACGACATGCGGCTTTCGCACTATCACGCCGGACGGCAGATGCGCCTGACCGACACCGGCGGCGTGGTGATGAAAGAAGTTGTGGCGTAACAAAGCCGGGAACGCTCACCTTGCGGGAAGTGCGCAGATTGCGTATAGTAGAGGTGCATGGGAGACGCCCCGATGACGGTCGTCGAGACCATGGAGTTTTTGCAGAGGGCGAATCGGTTGATGTCCGAATCGGATCGGGCGGATTTGGTGGTGTTCCTTGCGTCCAATCCGGAGGCTGGAGTGATAGTTCCGGAGACCGGCGGCGTGCGAAAGATGCGATGGGCGCTGCCCGGAATGGGCAAAAGGGGCGGTGCGCGCGTGATCTACTACTACCATAACCAGACCGTGCCGATCTTCCTGCTTTCCGCGTACGCAAAAAATCAGAAGGCGAACTTGAGTGCTGCTGACCTCAAGGCGATGAAGAGCCTGGTGCGGTCTGTTGTAGCGAGTTATCCGAGAAAGCCGTAGGAGATTAAGAATGGCTTCAAAGCAACTATCGAAACCCAGGAAGATGAAGCGAAAGACCGTTGGGGAGAGTATTATTAGGGGCCTCGAGCAGGCGATCTCGTGGACCCGTGGTGAGAACGATGACGTTCACGTGACTCTAGTCCAAGTGCCTCAGGTTGATGTGCGCAAGGTTCGCACGAAGATGGGTCTTAGCCAAACGCAGTTCGCAACCAAATTCGGATTGCCCCCCGCGACCCTTAGAAACTGGGAGCAGGGGCGGGCACGTCCGGATGCCCCCACGCAGGTGCTGCTGGCGGTCATCGCGAAGCACCCCGAGGCGGTCGAGGATGTGCTGCGGAAGGCGAGTTGAGACACTCGATCAGCGTTGTCAAGCCATTCCGAAGTTGGTTGGGACCGGCGTTTTTGAGGCTATTCGGAACGAGGCGGGACGGTCGCGTGTAGTCACCCGACTCGGAGCGTACTAGGCGCAGGAACCGCGCGTGCCCGTCCGGCCCCAACTCTCACTGCAAGACTTCGAGCCGCAGCGCACGAATTCCCGATCAGTTATTGTTCTCGCTCAGCCGCGTTCGACAAGTAAAGCTCCACGCGGTCGGTCGTCCAAGTCGCCACGCCGCAGCCGAAGAAGTCCGTGTCTTCGGTCCAGATGGGGCAGCCCAACGCCAGCGCGGCGGCCAGGACTGGCCAGTCGTCCTCATCACGGTGGGCAATTCGCTGGCGGGCGAGATACTCAAAGCTCTGGTAAGTCTCGGTTTCGACAGTTTGCACGACTCCGGTCAGTTGATTCAAAATTGCCATCGCAGGAGGCACTGGCAGTTTGCGCCGCTCCAGAATTTCCGGGAGCTTTTCGCGAGCCTCTTCGAAAGCCGTCTCGGGCGCAAGGAACTCGACGTGCTCCGCATACTTGCGCAACAAGGAAAGCACACGCGACCCGAGCGCCGCGCGAATCAAGATGTTCGCGTCGAGCACCAGCATCGTTCAAGTCTTCTGCATCCGCCGTTCGCGGCGCAGTTTCTTGAAGTCGGCGAGGATCTCGTTTTCGCTCGTTCCGGCCGCGGCGATCAACTGCTGCATCTTCTCACCGGCGATGCGAAGGGCATCGAGATCGGCTTCGCTGGGCTTGGGCTTTGTGGGGACGTAGATCCCAATCGTGGCGCCATGACGCGTGATCGCGACGGGCGTCTTCGACTCGAGGTAATCCGCCAGATTCTCCCGAAACTCTCGAATTCCGACTTTGGTGCTCTGCATTGCCGGCTCCTATTGTGTACACCAGGATAACACAGCGACTATTTGGTTTCAGCGGCCGAATCGTTTGCACAAACCGTAAGCCACGTCCCCGCCAACGGAAGGATCTTCCCTGCTTTTCCCACTAGCCGCTGGGCCAAGCACGCGGGCCGTTCACGCCGCACGTTCTCGCGGGTCACGCCGACCTGATCACCACGAAGCGGTATGTCCATCCGAGTTAGCGGATGGAGACGGTCCAGAACGGCAGTTCCGAGATCCCGCGCGTTTCCTCTATCGCGTGAGGACTTATCGCCGCCAGTGCTCGCGGCAGAAACGCAGGATTTTAGGTCTGGTGAACGGCGATGCGGTCACGCCCTCCTGGACGAGCTTAAGCGTGGCAACTGGGCACTTTTCGCGACCTAGCGCCAAGCCGGCGGCGATTTCCGCATCAAGCCTTCGAGCATCCACAATCATCGCGTCCCCGTAAAAGATGGTCGAGTCGTGGCGGATGAACGGATGGTCGCCGATCCTGAGAATGACGGTCTGATCCTTGCTGTTGCGCAAGGTAGTCACGCTCACGATGGCACAGAGGTTCGACTTCAGATCGGGCGGAGTGATGACGATCCAGAGGTGCGGAGTCGCCATCCCGCCAGGGGCAGGCATGAGGAAGGTGTCGCCACAATCCATCTACGCAGGTTGGAGCCTGGCTTCCGTGACCGCCAGCGCTTCCAGTTCAGACTCGATGGCCGCGATCTCGCACTCGGTCTTGTTCCCGGCGCGCAGAATGTCGCGGTACTGGATCGGAATGGCGCTGCCGTTCGGGTCCTGCCACTCGGCCAAGTCGTGCGAGATCTTCACGAGATCCCAGCGACTCAGGTTACCGTAGTTCGAGAAAATCTCCTCAATCAACGCTTCCTCCGCGCGGGAGAGTTCGTCCGCTTCCGGCTCGGCGATAAGTGCTACTTCGTAATCGCGCGGAGCGGAGATGTAGTGGCGCCAGACCGGATCGGTGCCCGGAGCGGGCTCCTCTCGGATCAAGCCGTAAATACGGCTGACGACCGGGCCGTTGTCCATGGAAACGTACCTGTCGGTGGTGACCGGCCTGCCCCAACGCAGGAGGGCCTCGCGATCAAGCAGGTACAGGAGCTTAATGAGCTTCAAGTAGCTCATTCGTCCGCCGCGGAGTTTCAGGAACTTGGCGGCAGCCTCAGTTGCTCTCCGTTCGTTGAAGCGCAGCACCATACGTCCTCTTCATTGTACGGCAGTATGCAACTTGCGGGTCGGTTCTCCACAGTCCGAGCACCGGCCAGTGGGTACAATAGAGGACACAATGCCGGGAACATCGTTTCCCAGATCAAGTGAAAAATGCCCGCAACTGTTTGACGAGGCGAGGATTCTCTGGAGCCACCCGCCGGGATTGAACCGGCGACCTGCTGATTACGAATCAGCCGCTCTACCAGCTGAGCTAGGGTGGCCCGAAGCACCATTGTAACATTGCGCATGTGGCGGGGCTATTCGCCCACTTGGCCGATTTCACCCACCTCGACAACTGTTTGCCCGCGAAGAATGCTGGCCTTGCAAAATGGCATCCGAAGTGCAATGCAAAACCAACGAGGCTCGTGTAATCCTATGCCTGAAGAATCACTTCGCATCACGGACAACCGCACCGGCAAGAGCTATGACGTTCCGCTCTATCACGACGCCGTGCGCGCCATGGACCTGCGCCAGATCAAGAAAGACGACGGCGATTTCGGCCTGATGACCTACGATCCGGCCTTCCTCAACACCGCGTCCTGCATGAGCGCCATCACTTACATCGATGGCGATACGGGCATTCTGCGCTACCGCGGCTACCCGATTGAGGAACTGGCGGGAAAGCGCTCCTTCCTGGAGGTCGCTTATCTACTATTATTCGGTGAGCTTCCGGACGCGCCGCAATTGACGGAGTGGGCGGACAAGATCGCGCATCACACGCTCATTCACGAAAACCTGAAAAAGTTCATGGAAGGGTTCCGGCACGACGCGCATCCCATGGGGATGTTCGTCAGCACGGTGGCTGCGCTCTCCACTTTTTATCCCGATGCCCGCGACGTCATGAACCGGCAGTCGCGCCGTATGCAGTTGCTCCGGCTCATCGGGAAAGTGCCCACTATCGCGGCCATGGCCTACCGTCACAGTCTTGGGCTCCCGTTCGTTTATCCGGACAACTCTCTGAGCTACACCGAAAATTTTCTCAGCATGTTGTGGAAGATGACGGAACCGAAATATCAAGCCAATCCCGTGCTGGCGCGCGCGCTCGACATCCTGTTCATTCTCCATGCCGATCACGAACAGAATTGCGGGACCAATGCGATGCGCTGCGTGGGCAGCTCGCATGCCGATCCGTATCTGAGCGTGGCGGCAGCCGCCGCGGCGCTGGCCGGTCCTCTTCATGGAGGGGCGAACGAAGAAGTTCTGCGCATGCTCGACGAAATCGGCACCGTCTCCGCGGTGCCGGAGTTCCTGGCCAAAGTGAAGGCCGGGCACGGCAAATTGATGGGCTTCGGGCATCGCGTGTACAAGAATTACGATCCGCGCGCGCGCATCATCAAGCAGACGGCCGAAGAGGTTTTCCGCGTGACAGGGGCGAATCCGAAGCTGGAGATCGCTCTTGAATTAGAGCGCGCGGCGTTACACGACGAATATTTCATTAAGCGCAAACTCTACCCGAATGTGGATTTCTACAGCGGCATCATCTACCAGGCCATGGGCTTCCGTCCCGAGATGTTCACCGTGCTGTTCGCCATTCCGCGCACGGTGGGATGGATGGCGCAGTGGCTGGAGATGTTGGACGACGCGGAGCAGAAGATCGCCCGCCCGCGGCAAATCTACACCGGGCACGAGTTGCGCCACGATGCAGCCTACAGGTGCGAAGTTGGCACCCCCGTAGCAGCGGCGTAGCTGCATCGTCTCGGAGGGCGGATTTGGCCGGACCCAGACGGCCTGCCGCCCTCCTTCCTTTTTGCGGATCATTTCGCTAGAATGACAAAGTCATCTGGCACGCCGAGCTTGCGCAACGCAAGTAAAGCGTCGAAAGAGGGAACCCGGTGTGAATCCGGGACTGCCCCGCAGCGGTAACCAGGAACGAAAGCTGCAACGAAACGCACTGGCGCGAAAGCGCGCTGGGAAGCGAGCATCGAGTAGGCAAGCATGACGCCTGGAAGTCCGAAGACCTGCCGATGGCGATATGTTTTGACGTGTACCTTCGAGGGGAAGGCCATGGCTACTACCGCCACAACACTCTATTCCCGTTTTGTTTTCACGCTTCTTAGCGGAGCGTCTCTATTGTTTTCCGCCGACATTCAGGGCCGCGTGCTCGATCCGCAGCGCGCTCCCATTGCCCGCGCAGCGGTGACGTTGTACTCCCGAGGCGGCGTGGAAACACGCAAGGCCATCACCGGCAATAGCGGAGAGTTCCTGTTCCCGAACACCACGGGCAGCTATTTGATGGAGGCTTCGGCGGGAGGTTTTTCGTCCAGCGGGCTGATCGCCGTCGACGCGGTCAATGCGTCGAACGCCGAGATTGTTCTCGATCTGGCCGTCGTCAATCAACGCATCGCCATCACGGCCGCGGGCATGCCGCAGTCCTTGGATGCGACAGCGAAAGCGTTGGACATCTACAGCGCGGAAGAGATCGAGCGCCGCGGCGAGTTCTCGTTGACGGAGGTGCTGCGGCAGGCTCCGGGCATGCGCGTGCAACAACTGGGAGGGCCCGGTTCGTTCGCGCGGCTGCACACGCGCGGCTTGCGCGCCTTCGACACGGCGGTGCTCATCGATGGATTCCGCCTGCGCGACGCCGCCGCGCCTCAAGGTGACGCAACCGGTTTTCTGAACGACGTGTTGATTGTCAATCCGGCGCGCGTGGAAGTGCTGCGCGGCTCGGGCTCATCGCTATATGGAACCCACGCGATGGCGGGCGTGGTGCAAGTGATCACGGATCAGGGCGGCGGCGTGCCGCACGGCGAACTCTCCGTGGACGGCGGCGGTCTGGGAATGTTCCGCGGCACGGCGCGCGTCAGCGGAGGCGCATGGCGCGATCGTGTGCAATATTCCGGCGGCCTGACGCATCTCAACGTCACGCGCGGCCTGGACGATGACGACCGCGCCCGCAACACCAGCGTGCAGGGCTACGCACAGCTTCGCCTGGCACCTCGCACGCGCCTCAATGGGCGTCTTTTCTTCAGCGACGTTTTTCTCGGGTTGAACAGCTCTTCGTTCGCCGCGCCGGGCGGTTTCCCGGCGAAGGGTTTGATTCCTGCCATTCCACTCGCTCCCGATCAGGTTGCGCTGGCGGAAGCTGGGAAGCCTTTTGCGTGGGGCAGCGCGACGTTCGCTCCCGCGCTCAACGACCCCGACGCGCGGAGGCTCTCGCGGCAAACGGCAAGCATGGTCGGACTCACTCACGAACTGCGCCCGGACACCGTGTTGCGAGTCAGCTATCAGGACCTTTCCACCAGCCGCGACAATCGCGATGGCCCCGCCGGCGCACGTTTCCCGCCGCGCTTCAATAACGCCTCCGCGTTCGATGGCCGCATCGACAACGTGCAGGCGCGCTTCGATACCTCCATCGGAAAGCATCAGTGGGTCACCGCGGGTTACGAGTTCGAACGAGAGCGTTTTGAGAACCTCGCCACAGACCAGAATCCGAATTCGGCGCAGCGCCTCTTTGCCCGCACCGCCGTCACCGAGCGGTCGCACAGTTTCTTCGCACAGGACCAGATTCGACTCTTCGACAGCCGCCTGCTCATCTCGTTTTCCGGCCGCTGGCAAGGGTTCCGTTTGACGCTTCCCGCATTTGAGGGGGGCGCGCCGCGCTACACCGGCGGCCAGATTCTCACGCCTCCCGATGCATTTACGGGCGACTCCGCCGTTGCCTACCTCTTCCGCGCAACCGGAACAAAGCTCCGCACGCATATTGGGAATTCCTATCGCGCCCCGGCGCTCTACGAGCGGTTTGGCACGTTTTTCTTCGGCGGCGCGTTTTCGCCGTTGGGGGATCCGAGGCTCAGTCCGGAACGTTCCATCGCCGCCGATGGAGGCATCGATCAATACCTGGCGGGCAGCCGCGTTCGTCTCAGCGCTACCTATTTCTACACGCGCCTTCAGAACGTGATCGCTTTTGGCGGCCTGTTGGGGCAGGATCCGTTCGGACGATTCAGCGGCTACCTCAACACGCGCGGCGGACTGGCGCGCGGAGTCGAACTGAGCGGTGAAGCCGGGTTGACGCGGTCCACGCGCGTGCTGGCATCTTACACCTACACGCGGGCGCAGGAAGTGACGCCCGTCTTTGCCGACGGGCTTCTTCTCAGCCCGCGAATCCCGCGCCGCATGGGTTCGTGGATGATTACGCAGGCGATTGGAAAACATCTGGATGTCACTGTGGACATGTACGCGGCGGGAGAGGCTGTGTCGCCATTTTTTGCCGGAACCGGAACCCGGGCGTTCGTCTTTAGCGGTGCGAAGAAAGCCGATCTGGCGGCGTCCTACACCGTGACGCTTACCGACCGCACGCGGATTCAATTGTTTACCCGCATCGACAACTTCCTCAACCAAACCTGGTACGAAGACGGATTTCGCGTGCCGAAAGCCTGGGCCGTTTTCGGGTTGAGAGCGCTGTTCTAGTTTGGATTTCTCACAGCATGTTGAGACTCTGTGGCGCGGACCCCTGGTCAGACTGGTCTGCCGAGCCGCGACTCATCGCGGCTCATGTGCGGGAACCGGCAAAGCGTCTCGACACGATTGTCGAGACGGCACGCTCGAGAGCGCGCGCCACAAAGGCTTCGAACCATCGGTTGGGTTGAGGAGTGAGAAATGCAGGCTAGAACCAGGCCCAGTACGGCGGTGGGTGCTTTCGTCTACGCAGCCTGCTGTATCCTTAGACCGCTTCTAAGCCTTAGACCCTATCGCCGCGCTTCTCATTCGGCCGATGGCTTCTAATGAATGTCTACACAGGCCGCCCTAAGAGCGTTTGCACTCTTGCTGGCGTGTTCGCACTTGGAAGGTGCGAACCTCAGCGGCAACGTCCAAGTAACGCAGCGTTTGACGAAAAAGCGGTTCACGCCGTTGGTGAGCGCATACGCGCGCGGTGTTCCCGTTCAGCCCGCGGGCGCCGACGAAGTGGAGCCCTCGCTGCGGTCGGAGTATACGCGCATCGCCGTTTACATTGAGAATCCCAGCGGCGCCGCGCCTGTGCCTGTGACGGTATCACTGGATCAAAAGGATCAGAGGTTCGAAAGCGACCTGATGGTAGTCCCCGTTGGTTCCGCCGTATTGTTTCCGAACCGCGACCCGATCTTCCACAACGTTTTTTCACTCTCGGGAGTGAAGTCTTTCGACCTGGGGAATTACAAGAGAAACGAGTCGCGAACGGTGACGTTCCCGAAGGCCGGCGTGGTGCCGGTGTATTGCCATTTGCACCCTAACATGAGCGCTGCGATTGTGGTGACTCCCGGCAAGTGGGGAATGAAACCGGCCGCGGACGGCAACTACGAGTTCGCAGGCGTGCCGGCGGGACGATACAGAATTGTCGCGTGGCACCGCACCGCGGGCTACTTCCGCAAGGAAGTGGAACTGCGGGAAGGACAGACGGTGACGCTGAACTTCACCATCCCCATCGATCGGAAATCGCCGCCGAACCCATGAAGATCCGGCTCTCATTCAAGGTGCTGATGGCGGCAACGGTGCCGTTCGCGCTGCTTGTGTTGAGCATGCCCCTCATTACGCGCGCAACCCTGGAGGACAACATCAAGGAGGGTCTGCGGCACTCGCTGCGGCAAAGCCATCAGTTTGCCGTGCTCATGCGGGCGCGTCATGAGATGTTGAACAACCGCGTCCTGCGGGTTGTGGCCGAAACGCCTTCTCTCAGGGCTTGCATGGATCTTGTGCGCACCGAGGGATTGCGCAATGGAACCGCCGAGACGTTGGAAGCGGAACTGAAGCGGCTGAACCATCTTCTGAATTTCGATCTTCTGCTGGCCGCGGATGGGGAAGGTCATCCGCTGGCGGGTGTATTGCACGACGGCTCTGCCGGACCGGACCAGCCGGAAATGCGCTCTCTGACGCAAAAAGGCCTGCCTACGCTGCCGGCGGCGGGGTTCTACACCCTAAAGGGAAAAACGTACGGTCTGGCTCGTTTCTTCATCGATCAAAAAGATGAATCGCTGGGGAGTTTGGTTGTCGGACTGGAGTTCGATTTCAGCGAGCTAAGCGCGCCCACCATACTGACGCGTAACGGCAAAGGCGTCATGACGAATCTCCGCGGCGGCGACCTTGCCGCCGTGAATCAGGCCTTGGCCCGCTGTCCGGCGGAAGGCGAATGCGATCTTGTGATTCGCGGCGAAACGTATCTGCCGGTGGACACCTTGCAATTGGGGGATGGTTACACGCTGCAGATTCTGGAGTCGGTGGATGCTGCCAGCGCCCCATTAAAGGCGCGCATGCGCAGCACGTTTCTGATTGTCGCCGGTGTTGCCACAATAGCGCTGTTGCTGATGTCCTTCTACTCGGTGAAGTCCATTGCCGGCCCCATTACGACACTCGTCGCACGGCTCAATGCCGCGCAGCACACCGGGGCGTTGCCCGAAGTGAAACTGGACACGCGCGTTGTGGAGTTGGAGCAGTTGGCCGAAGCGTTCAACCGCGCGGCGCAGGCGTCGCAAGGGACGCGCGACCGCCTGGGCCGCGCCTATCTCGGCTTTATCGAATCGATGGCCAGCGCCATTGACGCCCGCGACGTGTATACGGCGGGCCACAGCAGGCGCGTGGCGGAGTACGCCGTCTCCATCGCCGTGGAGCTGGGCATGTCGTGGGAAGATTCCAACCGCATCCGCATTGGGGCGTTCCTTCACGACGTGGGCAAGATCGGCGTGCCGGACGCGATTCTGCGTAAGCCCGGACCCTTGCTGCCGGAGGAATACGCCATCATTCAGGAACATCCGACCATCGGCAAGCGCATCCTGGAAGCGCTGGAAGACTTTCGCGTCTATCTGCCGATCGTCGAATTGCATCACGAAAACCACGATGGAAGCGGGTACCCGCATGGTTTGCGCGCCGACGATATTCCTTTGGACGCGCGGATTGTGCACGTCGCCGACGCCTTTGACGCCATGACCTCCGATCGCCCGTACCGCAAAGGGATGTCAAATCATGAGGCCATTGCCACGCTGCAGCAATTCTCCGGGACGCAGTTCGATCCGGCCATTGTCGCCGCGTTCCTGGCGACGCGCCACATGCAGACTACTTTCGCTTCGACGCTTACCAACCTCGCCGTCTATCTGGGCACCACCCAGAATTCCATTCCCATCGCAAAGACAGAACCTAACGTGGTGCCGCGGGAGGCCGGCAAAACTTGATCCAGGTAATTGCAAATCTGTTCCTCGGCGTCTCCGCAGCCGCGCAAACGCCACCCATAAAGGAGGCGCGGTTTGAGGTGCCCGTCACCATCACGGGGCAACTTGCCTATTCGGGATTGTCCGAGGGTTACCCGCGATCCGGCTCGCCGTTTTCCCCAGGATTCCGCGCCGTGCTGTACCCGGTGATGAAGTTGGGCCGCGGTTGGTTCGTAGCGGGAAGCCTGCAGGGATCAACTCGTCCATTCTTCGGCGAACAGCTGAACACGCAAGGCTACGGCGCGGGCGTCGATGTTCTCAACGCCTATCTGGGCTACGCCCATTATCGCGGCCGCAACTTCATTCAGATAAAAGTGGGCCAACTGATGAGCGCGTTTGGATCCTTTCCGCTGCGCTATGACGACACAGCGAACGCGCTGACCGGCGTGCCCCTGAGCTATGGCTACTACTACAAGCCGGTGACGCTCAAAGGACAGCCGGGCGCGCAAGTGGACGTCTCGCTTGGGAGAGCGGATTTCCGCGCGCAGTTTACAGCCAGTTCGCCCGCCAACCGCCGCGGTTTCCTGGAGAAGGACCAGTATGGCGCCTGGACCGGCGGTGCGGGATACACCATCCTGCAAGGATTCCGTGTTGGCGTATCGGCTCATCGCGGCCCTTACCTGCATCGCCAGCATCGATATTTTTTCCCAGGGGAATGGGCGCCGAAACGTCTGCCTTCGACGGGCCTCGGGCTGGATGTTCAGTTTGCCCGCGGGCATTGGAACATGTCGGGCGAACTGCAACGAACGCAGAACGCTTATCACGTCATTCCGACGTTTAGCACGACTGCAGGATACGGCGAAGTGAAGTACGCTCTGCATCCGCGCTGGTATGTGGCGGTTCGCGGCGAACACTTAGTGATGAACATCGGCATCGAAAACCAGGCGTACGAAACGGCGGCAGCGTTTCGCCCCAACCGCCGGCAGTTGATCAAGACCGGTTATCAGGTATCCCGCGGGACCTACGTTCGTGGCAACACGAACAACGTACTTTCCATTCAGCTAATCACTCGCCTGGACGACGTGACATCCGGCCTCACAAAGTAGGCCCTCGCTTCGCGGGCTCTCCAGCTCGATGTGGGGCAGATCTCCAGATCTGCAGCGGGATCTGGTTCATCACAATTTGTGGGCCCCGAGGCCCATAGGGACAGACCAAAGGAATCTTCGATAGTGTCCGCGCCAGGGAGTTACAAACTACAATGAATCTTATGGCTGATGAGAAAACGCCATCGCAGAGCTTTGAAGCGAGTCTCTCGGAGCTGGAGGCTGTGGTGAAAGAGTTGGAGAGCGGCGATTTGCCGCTGGAACGCGCGCTGGCGCTATTTGAAAAAGGAACGCTGTTGAGCGACGCCTGCCGAAAACAGTTGGACGAAGCGGAGACTCGCGTGGAGCAGTTGATGCGCCGCGGCGAACGCCTGGTGGCCGAGCCGTTCCGCCCGCGCGAAGAGAATTGACGGGCATGACGCTGGCGCAATACCTGGAACAACAACAGGCGTTCGTGGACGCGGCATTGGATCGGTTGGTCCCGCCGGAAACACAATCGCCGGAAACCATTCACAAAGCGATGCGTTACAGCCTTTTTGCGGGCGGCAAACGCATCCGGCCTATTCTGTGCATGGAAGCGTGCCGCACGGTTGCGGGCGAGAAACCGGGCATGGAAGACGCGGCGTGCGCGCTGGAGTTGATTCACACCTACTCGCTGATTCACGACGATCTGCCCGCGCTGGACAACGACGATCTACGGCGCGGGCGTCCGACGAATCACAAGGTGTTTGGCGAGGCGATGGCGATTCTAGCAGGGGATGCGCTACTGACGTTTGCATTTGAAGTGCTGGCGCGATTGCCCGATGTGGGTCCGGACGTGCGCGCGGCTTTGGTCGCGGAACTGGCCGGTGCGTCGGGGACCGTGGAAGGGATGATTGCAGGCCAGGTCCGCGATATCGAAGGAGAGGGCGCGGAGCCAACCGAAGCCCGGCTGGAATCGATTCATCGTGCCAAGACGGGGGCATTGCTGCGGGCGAGTGTACGCATGGGCGCGATCTACGGCGGATCCAAACTCAGCGAGTTGGATGCGCTGACGCGCTACGGCGAGCACATCGGGCTGGCGTTTCAAATTGTCGATGACGTGCTGGATGTCGAGCAGCCGTCGGAAAAGCTGGGCAAGACAGCGGGCAAGGATGCGGCGCAAAAGAAAATCACGTTCCCGGCGGTTTACGGAATCGCGCGTTCTCGTGAGATGGCGCAGGAGCAACTGCAATGGGCGCACGCGGCGTTGGATCGATTCGGCCCCTCCGCCGCCCGGTTGCGCGAACTCGCGGATTTGATCGTCCGCCGCAATGCATAAGCCGCCTGCCAAATCGCGGCTGGATCAAGCGCTTGTGGAGCGGGGGCTGGTGGAATCACGGCAGAAGGCGCAGGCACTCATTCTGGCGGGCGAAGTTTTTCTCAATGGACAGAAGGCCGACAAGCCGGGGCGCATGATTGCCGCCGCCGCCGAGGTCGTGGTGGCCGGGAGACAGAGGTATGTGAGCCGGGGCGGACTGAAGCTGGAGGCCGCGCTGCAAGCCTTCTCCGTCGATCCTTCGGGCAGGATTTGCATTGACATCGGAACGTCCACGGGCGGATTCACGGATTGCCTGCTGCAACACGGCGCGGCGCTCGTGCATGCCGTGGATACGGGGGCCGGCCAGATCGATTGGAAACTGCGCATGGATCCGCGCGTAGTGCTGCACGAGAACGTCAACGCGCGCTATCTGGAACCGGCGGAGATTGGCGAGCCCGCGAGCCTGTTGGTTTGCGACGCGAGTTTTATCTCCGTCACGCTGCTGCTGCCGCGTTTCCCGGCCCTGCTGAAGCCCGTTGGCGAGATGATTATTCTGGTCAAGCCGCAATTTGAAGTAGGGCGCGAACTGGTGGGAAAAGGGGGCATTGTGCGCGACGCGGGGCTACATGCGGCGGCGTGCGAAAAAGTTCGCATCGCGCTACAATCACTCGACTACCTGACGGCGTTGTCCGAGTGTCCCATTACCGGCGTCGAAGGGAATCGGGAATTTCTTATCCATGCCCACCATTGAAACCGCGGGTATTGTCAGCAAGCCCAATTCGGCGAGCGCCGGGAAACTGGTTCCGGAGCTGCTGGCTTGGTTCCGCGCGCGAAGTATCGCCGTGCGCTGCGACGAGACCACGGCGGGCTACGCGCCGGGCACGGATTGGATTCCGCGAGAGCAGGTGCCGGAAGGCACGCAACTCGTCGTCGTGTTGGGCGGCGATGGAACACTTCTTTCCGCCGCGCGAGCTATTGGTCACCGCGAGATTCCTTTGTTCGCAGTGAATCTGGGCGGTCTTGGTTTCCTCACCGCCATCACGGTGGACGAAGTGTTCCCGGAACTGGAGCGGGCCATCCACGGCGAGCATCGCATCGGCTTTCGCCGCATGTTGTGTTGCCAACTGGTGCGCGGTCCGGAGACCATCGCCGAATATGATGCGCTGAACGATGCTGTGGTTTCGAAGGCGGCCATTGCGCGCATGGTGAGCATGGAGACCTTCGTCGATGGCAACCTGATGTGCACCTATCGCGCCGATGGGCTCATCGTGAGCACGCCCACGGGTTCGACGGCGTATTCGCTTGCCGCGGGTGGACCGATCATTTATCCCACCGTTGGCGCGTTCGCTATCACGCCCATCTGTCCGCACACCTTGACCAACCGGCCCGTGATAGTGCCGGACACAAGCGTCATTCAACTGGTGTGCCGCGACTTGGACGATTCGACGTTCCTCACTATCGACGGACAGGTGGGACTTCCCCTGAAACGTGGGGACAGGATTTTTTGCAAGAGATCGGAACATGTCATCAATCTGGTGCGGCCGCCGTCTCAGCTCTTCTTCGACGTATTGCGCGCCAAACTGAAATGGGGAGAACGATGAGAAAAATATCCAGCACTACCTGGATCTTCATTGCCATGGCCGGCGGGATCGCGCTGGGCGTGCTGGCTCCCGATATCGCCGTGTCGCTTGCGCCGCTGAGTAACATTTTTCTGCGGCTGATCAAGTCGATCATCGCGCCTCTGCTGTTCGCGACTCTTGTTTACGGCATCGCCGGAAGCGGAAACCCGAAGGCCATGGGGCGCATTGGCGTGAAGGCGATTGTCTACTTTGAAATTGTCACGACGATTGCGCTGTTTCTGGGGCTTGGCATTGTGAACCTTGTACAACCCGGCGCGGGCATGCATTTGGAAGTACCGGCGGGGGCGGAGAAGATTCAGGGATCCAGCATGAGCCTGGCGAGCATTCTGGAGCACACGTTTCCATCCAGCATCATTGAAGCGATGGCCAAGGGCGAGGTGTTGCAGATTGTCGTGTTTACGTTTTTGTTCGGAACGGCGTGCGCAACCATTGGGACCAAGGCGAAGTCCGTCGTGGATTTCTGCGAATCGCTGGCCGAGGTGATGTTCCGCTACACGCACTACATCATGCTTGCCGCGCCGGTGGGCGTGGGGGCGGCGATTGCGGTGACCGTGGGCAAGAACGGACTGGCGGTCCTAAAAGGCCTGGGGAAGCTTGTCCTGACACTCTACGCCGCGGAGTTGTTTTTCGTGGTTGTGGTGCTGGGCGCGGTAGTCATGATCTGCCGCATTCCGCTGCGGCGGTTCTATGAGGCGGTGAAAGAGCCGTGGGTCATTGCATTCTCCACGGCATCAAGCGAAGCGGCGCTTCCTCAGGCGCTGCAGAATATGGAGCAGTTCGGCGTTCCGAAACATATCGTGTCGTTTGTGTTACCGACCGGATATAGCTTCAATTTGGACGGCACGACACTGTATCTTTCGCTGGCCAGCGTGTTCGTGGCGCAGATGGCGAATATTCCGCTGACATTCGGCCAGCAGATTCTCATGATGCTGACGCTGATGTTGACCAGCAAGGGGGTTGCCGGCGTGCCGCGAGCGTCGCTGGTGATTTTGGCGGGAACGCTGGCTTCCTTCGGATTGCCGGTGGAAGGAGTCGCCGTGATCATGGGCGTGGATGCGTTGATGGATATGGCGCGCACGTCCGTCAATGTGTTGGGTAACTGCCTGGCGGCCGCGGTGGTGGCGCGTTGGGAAGGCGTCGATCTGCAAAAAGCATGAAATGGCTGTTGTTGATGGCTTTGGCAATTCGGGCTGAGAGCGCCGAGCGCGTGATCATCGACACCGATTGCGGCTATTTCGGCGACGACGCGGCGGCTATTGCGATGCTTCTTCGCAGCCCCAAAACGGCCGCGGTGGAAGGCATTACGCTGGTGAGCGGAAATGTTTGGGCGCAATCGAGCGCGGTGTATGTGAAGGAGATCCTCACACTGTTGGGCGCGCGCGTGCCGGTCTACTTCGGCATGGACGCGCCGCTTCGATTTACGCAAGCCTTGGCCGAAGAAGCGAAAGCAAAATGGGGACCGATGGAGTTTCGTGGCGCGTTCGACGAGAAGAAACCCGCGGCGCGGCCCAAAGAGGAAGCTGTCGATTATCTGATTCGCACGGTGGAAGCGAATCCGGGCCAGATCACCCTTGTGGGGCTGGGACCTCTGACGAACATCGCGCGCATGCTGCAACGTAAGCCGGATGTGGCGAAGAAAATCAGGCGGCTGGTCCTGATGGGCGGGCAGTTTCGCGTGCCGGGGAACGCGTCGAAGGAAGCGGAATTCAACTTCTGGTTCGACCCGGAGGCGGCGAGCCAGGTGTTTCGCTCCGAGATCCCGGTGAAGGTCATGTTTGGATTGGACGTGTGCGAAAAAGCGCTGCTGAACAAGGCTGCGTTTGACGCGATTGCCGCGCGCAAGACGCCGTTCACCAACCGCTTCGCCGAGGATTACGGCGTTCGCTATCCGGGTTTCTACAAGAATCCGAAGGCAACGGTTTCCTTGTGGGATGCACTGGTGCCGGCGTGGATGATCGACGCATCGATGTTCGGCAAACCGGAAATACTGCGTTTGGATGTGGTCACTGAGTTTGGCCCGCGATATGGG
>JACPVQ010000114.1 GCA_016191645.1 Candidatus Solibacter usitatus | reverse complement strand
GAGAGCGGCACGCGGCGATACTCTTTCATCGGATGCACTTGCACCGCATGCGGTTGTACGTACTTCATGCCCGCCTTGCGCAGCGTGGTCTTCGCCTGGTCGCACGCCTCCTTGGGGAAGAGGTCCTCGGGACACGCGTAGAGAGTGCACAAACCGCAGGCGCAGCAGAGTTCTCCCCACTGGCTCCAATTCTCTTTTCCGGTCAACGTGAATCCCAGCGTGCGCATCACTTTGTGCGGCTGCACATCGTACCCGAGCAAATAACGCGGGCAGAATTCGGTGCAGTAGCTGCATTGATCGCACGCCGATTTGCCGATGCGATTCATCGACTCCACCGGTTGATCTTTGCGCGTGATCAAATAGTGATCCTTCGGCAGAACGATGAGCCCTGTCAGCGTTTTGGTCACCACGTCATCCAAATCAAAAGAGAGCGTGCCCATCATGATGCCGCTGACAAACAGTCCGATCTCCGGCGTCGTGGGTCCGCCCGCATGCGCCAGCAATTCACGAAAGGTCGTTCCCACCGGCGTCCAAAACGATTGCGGCTTTTTCACCGCGCCCGTGACGGAGACAAACTTGCGCGTGACGGGGCGGCCCTTCTCCGCTTCCTGTACGTTGTAGAACGTCTCGACATTGTTCACAACGCAGCCAACTTGAAGAGGGATACCGCCTGCGGGAATCAGCCGGCCCGTGGCAAGATAAACCAACTCGTATTCATCTCCGGATGGATAAAAGTCGCCGAGCTGTACCAGGTCGATGCCGCGATTCGCGGCTTCCGGACCGATGGTTGCCACCGCCTCGGCGTTCTTTTCCTTGATCCCAAATTTTGCGTGCTTCGCTCCCACCATGCCGCGCATGAGATCCATGCCGGAACAGATTTCCGGCGCATGGTGGCACATGATTTCGAAATCCTTGTGCAGCAGCGGTTCGCACTCCGCGCCGTTGGCGAGAATGTACTCGGCGCTGGCCGCGGCTTTTACGTGGGTGGGGAAGCCGCCTCCGCCCGCGCCAACCACGCCCATCTCTTTCAACGTTTCCGGCAGCACCTAACTAGAATTGCATGATTGTAGCGGGCAAGGTTTGGCGTCCCCGGTCAAAACGCCAGGCGCAATCCCATCTGCATGATTCGTGGAGCGCTCGTCGTATCAATCTGTCCCACTCGCGCCACCCCAATGTTGGAACGCGGCGAACCGAGATTGGCGTGATTGAATGCGTTGAACATCTCCCAGCGATATTGCAATTGCCAGCCTTCGCGAATCCGGAATCGTTTGAACAGCGCGAAGTCGAGGTTCCAGTTGCCGGGACCAACCATCGTGTTGCGGCCGGAGTTTCCATAGCTGCCGGATGCGGGCAGCGTAAAGGCGGCCGCATCGAAGTACATCGCCATGAGTGCGTCGCGCGAACGTCCCGCGTCGAGTTTCGGATCGCGCAACAGGTCGGGCCGCTGCGTGCCAACTCCGGTCAACGCGCGATCCTGTCCGGAGGTCACCGTGAACGGCCTTCCGGCTTGGGCGATGAAAATGCCGTTCGATTGCCATCCGCCGAGAATCCAACGTCCCAGACCCTTCGTGGGGCCAGGCACCTCCCACAGGAAACTGGTGATCCATCGATGGCGCACATCGAAATCCGAAAGTCCTTTGTCGGCGCGCATGTTCATCGGGTTCTGTCCGTTGAATCCGTCCACGTCCAGCGACATGCCGTCCAGCGACTTCGCGTAGTTGTAACTTGCCATCACCGTGAACCCCCTGGAAAAGCGTTTGTTGAGCAACGCCTGCATCGCGTGGTAGGTGGAGTTGATCACATTCTCATAACTGATGATGCTCTGAAACAACGGCGCGTATGGCCGGCGCGCGTTGATGTTGGCCAGTGTTGCGCCTGGTCCGAAGATGCCGGCATTCAGTTCGCGCCGGATGGGCAGCCTGGTTCCTTTGGTGCCGATGTAGGAGACCGTCAGCATGTAATCCTTCACCACTTCGCGCTGCACGTTGAAATTCCATTGCTGCGCGTACGGTGCGGCGAAGAACGGGTCGACGCTGAGGCCGATTGTGGCCGGCAGAAGAAAAGTGTACCCGGCCTTCGCTTGCGCCGTTGCCGGAGCCGTGTACGGAAATGGGTTGGTCTGGTTTAGGTAAGGGTCGCTGAAACTCGCCGGCTGGTTGACGGTGACTTGCAGAGAATACGGCGGCGAATTTACGAAGTGGCTCAACTCGTGGAATCGCGGCGTATCGAAGAAGACGCCGTAAGCGCCGCGAATGCTGGTGCGGTTTCCACCAAAAGGATTCCAGGCAAAACCCACGCGCGGCCCAAAGTTGTTCCAGTCCAGATGCGCGCCGTCTTTTCCCACAACATCGTCGCCGGCATAGACCAGGCCGCGCGGCGCGGAAGGAAACACTTTCGATTGCAGTCCCGGCCGGAACGCCGTCAATTCGTCCACCGCCGATGCGAAAGGAAGCATCGGCTCCCAACGCAGCCCAAGGTTCACGCTCAGGCGGGACGAGACCTTCCAATCGTCTTGCACATAGAGCGAGTAGGATCTGGCGCGAATCTGATTAATGCGCACGGAGCCTTGCGTGAAGTTCAGCGGGCGTCCGATGAGAAAATCCGTAAAAGCGTTTCCCGTGATCTGCCCGTTAAACGTGAACTGCGGATCGACGCCGTTCGCCGTTACGCGATCACTCTTCGACCAGCGATACTCGCCGCCGAATTTGATCATGTGCGCGCCGCGCGTCCAACTGACATGCTCGACGAATTGGTGTGTTGGCCGGTCGATGAGAACCAGATTGTCCTGCGCCAGATTCCAATATCCTGTTACCGACCCGCGAAAATGCGGAACAAGATCCTTCCCCAGCGCGCTGAGGCCGCCTCGATTCACCTTCACGCCCATGTCCTGATAAGAGACGCCCTTTCCGTCCCCAACGGGACGCGGCCCGCGATCGATTTGCGAATCGTTCATCGTGTACTGAGTGACCGCAAGCAGCGACGGAGAAACGGTCCACGTATGGCTGCCCGTGATGTTCCATGTGTCGAAGGCCACGTCGGACGTGAGCAGTGGTAGACCGGAGCCGTTGAGATCTTTGGCCGACGTTGTGAACACGCGTCCGCTGAGACGCTGGCGCTCCGTGAGGGAATAGTCGAGGCGTCCCAGGAACTGCCTGCTATCGGCCGACTGCGGCTGGTTATAGATGAACCGGCCGCCGGCGGAATTCGGCAGTGGGATCTGCATGAGGTCAATAAATTTCAAGGAAGCGCCATCAATGCGGGCGGAAGGAACCAGCGCATTGGCGAAAGGCTGGTTGTTCAGCGGATCGCGGGGCTTCTGAACCGAACTGGAAAAATCGCCGCGCTTTTCCGCGGCGGTGGGCACGACAAGGTTCGAAACGGTGCTGCCCACGCGCTGCTTGAGGCCCTCATAGGCGCCAAAGAAAAAAAGTTTGTTGCGAATGAGCGGGCCGCCCATCGAACCGCCGTACTGATTTCTGCGCAGCATACCCTTGGAAATGGCAAAAAAGCTGCGCGCATCGAGGACATCGTTACGCAGAAATTCGTAAGCGGATCCATGGAACCGGTTTGTTCCCGATTTGGTGATGGCGTTCACCACGGCCCCGGCGCTGCGGCCATATTGCGCGGAGAAATTGTTCGTCTGCACGCTGAACTCCTCCAGCGCGTCGGGGTTCGGTACGATCGCTCCCGTGTTGTCCTGCGGATCGTTGTTATCGCCTCCATCCAATAAGTAGTTGGTCTGCGTGCCGCGGCCGCCGTTCACGGCGATCCCTTCGTTGCGCCCCAGTCCCGAGGATGCGGGAGCCGTCACCGCGCCGGGAACCAATTGCACCAGTTGCAGCGGATTACGACCATTCAGCGGCAGCTCCGTGATGCGTTTTTCATCCACCACTTCGCGAATGGTCGCGCTCACCGTATCCACCTGCGAAACAGAACCCGATACCGTCACTGACTCCGTTGCCGCGCCCACATCCAGTGTCACGGTCATTTGCAGATTTTGATCGGCATCGATGCGAAAGGATTCGGAAACAAATCCGCGGAAGCCCTCTCTCACCGCCCGTACTTTGTAGACGCCCACCGGCAAACGGGCAAACGTGAAGCGGCCGGCGCCATCGGAGACCGATGTCCATTCGAGTCCCGTGAGTTCATTCTTCGCGCGCAATTCCGTGCCCGGAACAACCGCGGCCGATTTGTCGGCGACGGTTCCCGTAATCTGACCGGTCGACTGGGCGAACATTGCCGCGGCCGTAAAAGCGAGAACCAAACTTCCCTTGATCATCCTGCACCTCGTAGTGGACATTATATAAGCTGGATAGTCTATGGCAATTGTCGCGGGCGTGGATTTCGGAACCTTGAGCGTGCGAGTCTCGCTGGTGGACAGCGAGCGGGGACGCATGGGAGCGGGTGTTGGTGAGTACCCGTTGCACCGTAAGCATGAAGATCCCGATCACGCGACGCAGAGTCATGCCGATCACATGCGGGCCCTGGAAACCGCTTTCGCGCAAGCGATCGCGGCGGCCAGGATTGACGGCAAACAAGTGCAGGCTCTCGCCATCGACACGACCGGCTCGAGCGTTGTGCCCGTCGATGAGCGACTGCAGCCGCTGGACGATTACTACCTCTGGTGCGATCATCGCGGCTGGAAAGAAGCGGCGGAGATCACGGCGAAAGGCAAGGAGGCGCATCTCGCCGCGCTCCAGTGGTGCGGCGGAACCTATTCCAGCGAGTGGGGTTTTTCGAAACTTCTGCACTGGCTTCGCGCGAATCCGGAAAAACGCGCGCGCATGGCCACCGCGTTGGAGCATTGTGACATGGCTGTGGCAACGCTGTGCGGCATCACGGATGCGAATCAAGTGCCGCGCTCCATCTGCGCCATGGGACACAAATGGATGTGGAACCGCGAACTCGGCGGTTTGCCTTCGGAAGAGTTTCTTACTTCAGTAGATCCCGTGCTTGCCGGCGTGAGGAGCAAACTCGCGGGACGCTATTCCACATCGTTGGAAATCGCGGGGCATCTGACGCCTGAGTGGGCGGCGAAGCTGGGACTGCGGGCAGGCATTCCAATTCCCACCGGCGCATTCGACGCGCATTGGGACTCCATCGGCGCCGGTTGCCGCGTCGGCGATGTGGTGAACGTGGTCGGCACGTCGACCTGCATCATGGCGATCTCCGAAGAATCGACGTTGATCCCCGGCGTATGTGGAGTGGTGCAAGGATCCATTCATCCGGAGAAATCGGGGATTGAGGCGGGGCTGTCGGCGACGGGCGACATTTTCGACGCCATCGCGCGCCGCGCCGCTTCCAGCGTCGGCGACTTGATGCGCGGCCTCGATTCGTACCGCGCCGGGCAAACGGGGTTGATGCGCCTGACGTGGGACAACGGGGACCGCACGGTCCTGGTGGATCCCGAACTCAGCGGCGTGACACTCGGGTGGCGGCTCACACATACCGCCTCCGATGAGCTGTTCGCCGCCATCGAAGGCACGGCGTTCCACACTCGCATTATTTTGCAGCGAATGGCGGAGCATGGCGTGCCCATCCGGCGTCTGATCAACGGCGGCGGCATTCCGCAAAAAAACGAAGTGCTGAATCGCGTCTATGCCAACGTGATGGGCATGCCGGTTCTGGTGCCGGAGACGGAAGTGACCAGTCTCGGCTCAGCCATCTTCGCATTTCTCGCCGCGGGCACATTCAAGACCGTGGAAGCAGCGCAAGATGCACTGTGCCCGCGCTTCCGCGTGGTGGAACCGGACGCGGCTCAAACATCCACTTACAATGATCTGTTCCCTGTCTTTCGCGATCTCTACTTCAGCTTTGGAGCCTCCTCCTCATTACCAAAGCTTCGCGCCGTGGGGCAGATCTCCAGATCTGCGGCGGGGTCTCCAGACCCCGCATGGCCTCGTTGAGAGGCCATTGGCTGCTTTGCAGCCGTTTCGAAGTAATCGTTCACTTCCGGCAGAGGCGATCTGGAGATCTGCCCCACATTTTTCAGTCGATGGCCAGCAGCGCCGCCATGGTCTCGATGCCGTCCCACAAATTGCGGATTCGAATGTTCTCGTTGTGCGCATGCTGATTGTTGTCGTGGTTGGCGATGGGCACAATGATCACCGGCGCGCGCATGGTTTCATAGATGGGCGCGATGGGAAGGCTGCCGCCGAGCGTGGGCACGCGAATCACTTCTCCACGCGCCGCCTCCACGGCCCGCAGCACTTTGAGACTTACCGGCGAATCCATGCGCGACCGCACGGCGTTGTAGCCGCTCTCCCGCAAATCCACTTTGCAGATCTTCGGATGCGCCGCGCGCATAGCGTCATCCGGTTCCTTCGACGCGATAAAGTAGCCTTGTTTTTCCACGTGCCGTACCAACTTGGCAATGGCGCGTTTCGCGTCCATCCCGGCCACAAGACGGATGTCGATGGATGCCGTTGCGGCAGCGGGAACCACGTTGCGCGATTGCGCCCCAACGTTTGCCGACGAGATTCCGCGCAGGTTTAATGCGGGCAGGGTGATCAATTCCTCCAATCGCTTGTTGCCGCGATGGCCCGCTTGTCGTCGTCGCTGAGCGGCTCGACATCGTCGTAGAAGCCGTCGATCAGAATCTTTCCTTCCTCGTTGCGCATGCTTGCCACAAGATGCGAAATCATCACCACGGGGTTCGGGGCCCAGTTGCCATAGTGGCCGCTATGCAATTCGCGATTCGGGCCGTAGACCGTAAGATTCAACCCCGTTGTACCGCGCACGCCAAAAACGACCTGCTGCTTGCGCGATTGGTGCACCGGACCATCGCAAAAAATCCAGACATTCGCCCCCAATAAATGTTTGTACTTCGCGAGAATCGCCGGCAGATGAGGAGAACCGGCTTCCTCCTCACCGTCGAAAAAGAATTTGATGTTCGATCGCGCGCGGATGCCGGATGCTTTCATGGCGTCGAGCGCGGTCATCAAGGCGAGAATCGGCGCTTTGTCGTCGCTCGCCGAGCGCGCGTACAAATACGATTCCGGATTCAGGCGATCGGTGACGGCGATGATTTTTCCGCCGCGATTGTGCGCGGCATCCCGCAGGACGGGGCGAAATGGCTCCGAACCGGTCCATTGCAACGGCTCCACGGGCTGCCCGTCGTAATGGACGTAGAACATCACGGTGTTCGTTGCTCCGGGTGTATTCAACTCGCCGAATATTGCCGGAGGCGCGCCATCCACTTCCAGAAGCCTGGAAGCAACGCCGCGCTTCCGCATCATTTCCTGAATGACGGACGCGTTGCGGCGCATATCGGGCAGGTCGC
>JACPVQ010000118.1 GCA_016191645.1 Candidatus Solibacter usitatus | reverse complement strand
GGCCTCGCAAGAGCCCATCGGCTGCAAAGCAGCCGAATCGGCTGCTTTGCAGCCGTGTTCGACGTCTCGATTACTTCCGGCAAAGCCGGTCTGGAGACCGGCTTGCAGATCTGGAGATCTGCCCCACCTTACAGGCTCTCGTCGATCAGTTTCTGCAGGTCGGCCTTGCCCGTCGCGCCGACGCGCTGGCCCACCACCTGCCCGCCTTTGAACAGCAACAGCGTGGGGATGCCGCGAACGTTGTAGCGCATGGCGCTGCCGGGGTTTTCGTCGACGTTCAATTTGCCGATCTTCACCTTGCCGCTGTTCTCCATTGCCAAAGCATCCACAGTCGGCCCCAACATGCGGCACGGTCCGCACCATTCGGCCCAAAAATCGACCAGCACGGGAACGTCGGAGTTCAACACATCCGCGTCCCATGCACCGTCGGTAAAAGTTAGCGTATTCTGACCAGCCATTTTTTCAATGTCTCCAAAGGAATAGATGAACCGGGGCCCCAAAGGATTCAACCGGCAATCGATTTGTACAGCCTGCGATAAGCCGCGGCCGAGGAACCCCACGAGTGATCTCGCCCCATCCCTTCCACCATCAGCGCTTTCCAGCGTTGCGGCTCCTTCCAGTACATGTTGAGAGCGTCGCGCATGGCTCCAAGCATCGCTTCCGGCGAATAAGGACTGAACTTGAATCCCGTGTTCGCATCTATCGTATCATCCAGCCCGCCGGTGGCGTGCACAATGGGCACCGTGCCGTAGCGCAGACTGTACATCTGGTTGAGGCCGCACGGCTCGTAACGGCTGGGCATGAGGAACATGTCCGCGCCCGCTTCAATCTTATGTGCGAGCGCGTCGTCGTAGTTGTTGCTGATGGAAAACTTTTCAGGACAAGCGGCAGCTAGCCCGCGGAACACATCTTCGTAGACGCTCTCGCCGGATCCAAGGACGGTCATGCGGATATCCCAGTGCACCAGATCGGCGGCGATTGCGGCGATCAGGTCGAAACCCTTCTGCGCCGCCATGCGCGAGACGATCCCAATCAACGGGACTTCCGGGCGATCCGTGGGGAGTCCGGCATAGCGCAACAGATCGAGTTTGCACTCCCTCTTCCCTTGCAGATTTTCACTGGTGAAAGGAGCGGCGATGTGAGGATCCGTCTCCGGGCTCCACGTCTTGTAATCGACGCCGTTGAGAATTCCGGTCAACGAAGCGCCGCGAGCCCGCAGCAGGCCATCGAGACCGAAGCCGTGCTCCACCGTTTGAATCTCCTTTGCGTAGGTTGGACTGACGGTGGTGATTGCATCGCTGAACAAAATGCCGCCCTTCAGAAGATTGATCTCGCCGTGGAACTCCAACAGATCGGGGCGGAACATTGTGTCCGGCAGACCCAGCCAGAACAGCTGATCGCGGCCGTAACGGCCTTGATAGCCCATGTTGTGGATGGTGAACACGGTGCGCGTTTTCTGGAATGTGTGGTCGGAATGCAAGAAGTGCTTGAGGTAAACCGGAAGCAAGCCCGCCTGCCAATCGTGGCAATGGAAGATGTCGGGGCGGAAAAGTTTCCGCGCCACGCCGATCGCCGCATGGCACAATGCCGCGAATCGTGAATGGTTGTCCCAATGTTCGCCGCCGCTGTAACCGTAGATGCCGTCGCGGTCGAAGAAGGTTGGGCATTCCACCAGGAAATAGGACACGCCGTCGCGAACCACTTCGTAAATTCCCGCCGTGTATCGTCCGGGGCCGATCCACAACGGCAATCCCTCCAGCACCAGACGCGCGCCGGCGAGTTTGACGCCGCGATATCGCGGGAGAACAACTGCCACATCATCGCCCATCGCGGCCAGTGCCGGAGGCAGCGCGCCCAACACATCGGCCAACCCGCCCGTCTTGCAAAACGGGGTTGCCTCCGAGGCTACCATCAGAATTCGAGACAATCGTCCTCCGGTGTGATTGTAGCGCTGCCGGGGTGTATGATCGAATCCATATGAGCCGAATTTCCGTGTGTGGCAGATCTCCAGATCTGCGAGACGGTCTCAGGACCGTCTCTACCGGCTGTGTCCTATTGCTGCAGACGGCTGCGAAGCAGCCGATGGCCTCTGGCGAGGCCATGCGGGATCTGGAGATCCCGCGGCAGGTCTGGAGACCTGGCCCCGCAGGCAGTGTGCTGTCGTTCCTTCTTCTTTGCGTGGCGGCCTCCGCGCAGACGATGAACCTGATGGTTCCCATGCGGGACGGCGTCAAGTTGCACACGCTAGTTTATCTTCCCGAGGGCCAGGGACCATGGCCGGTTGTGCTGACCAGAACTCCATACGAACTGGCGCGTTCGGCGGATGCGCGGCAATACACCGGCAATGGCTATGCGCGCGTGCTCCAGAATGTTCGCGGCCAATTCAAGAGCGAGGGGAAGTACGGATCATTCCCCGATGACATCAATGACGGCTACGACACGGTGGAGTGGGCGGCGAAACAGACGTGGTCGACGGGGAAAATCGGAATGATCGGCGGCTCCGCCCCAGGAATCGCCGCAAACATGGCCGCACTGAGCGGCGCACCTCATTTGGCCGCGGCCGTGGTGACTGTGGCCACCGGCAGCGGCTACCGGCATGCGCAATATCCGGGCGGAATTTTTCTTAAACAGATGAACGAACTCTGGATGAAAGGCCGTGGCATTGAACCGAGCGCCGCGCCGAGACCGCTGTTCCGCACCTACGACGAGGAAGCCAGACGCACCGACATGCGGAATTCCTACTCGAAGATCGCCGTTCCCACTATCAACATCGGCGGATGGTACGACATTTTCGGCCAAGGCAATATCGACAATTTCGTTGGACTGCAATCGCAAGGCGCGGGAAACGCGAAGGGTCATCAACGGCTGGTGATGGGCGCGTTCGGACACGGAGAATTGTCGGGCGAAATCACTTATCCGAAAGAGGCATCGGACCGGCATGGCCAGGATGCTTTCCGCTGGTTCGATTATTGGCTGAAGGGAATTGACAACGGCATCGCCAAAGAGGCTCCGGTGCGCTATTACCTGATGGGCGACACGCGCGACAAATCCGCGCCGGGCAATGAATGGCGCAGTTCCGCTACGTGGCCTGTGAAGTCGACGGCGACACCGTACTATCTGCATGGCGGTGGAAAGATTTTGTTGACGGCCCCCACGGCGGCGGAAAAAGACACGTTCGCCTACGATCCGCGAAATCCGATTCCCACGGTGGGCGGGAATAACTTGAACCTGCCGAAGGGTCCTATGGATCAGCGCAAAGTGAGCGCGCGGCCGGACGTTTTGAAATACGAGACTGCACCGTTGAGCGCCGCCGTCGAAGTAGCCGGACAGATTTTCGCGGAGCTGTTCGTTTCCACGGATGCCGAGGACACGGACTTCCTGGTGAAGCTTGTCGACGTCTATCCCGATGGCTACGAGGCGCTGCTGGTGGATCAGGGAATCCGGCTGCGGTACCACCAGGGGTTGGAAAAGGAATCCCGCGTGGAGAAGAACAAGACGTACGCGGTCAAAGTAGATTTGTGGTCCACGGCGGTTGTGTTCAACAAAGGGCACAAGATCGCGGTGCATATTTCGAGCAGCAACGCGCCGCGCTTTGAGCCGCATTCCAACACATGGAATCCCGTGAAGTCTTACGATCAGGCGGTGATCGCCAATAACACGGTGCATCGCGCGCCGCGTCAGGCGTCGCGAATTCTTCTGCCGGTTACGAAGATCTACGATTCGCGCCCGTCAAACTGATGCCGCGGACGAGTGCTCCTGATTACGATTCGCTGCTTGCCGCGGGCGCAGTGTTTGTGCGCGCCCATGCCAAGACCTCCGAAGTTCTCGTGATCGGGGCAACGCGCGGGGCGGCGGACGACCTTGTGCGTTCGCGCTGCGGCGACGTGGCGGGCGTGCATCGAATGACGCCGGGTCAACTGGCTTCCACGCTTGCGTCGGCCGCAATGGCCGCGCGAGGGCTTGCGCCCCTGAATGGCTTTGGGGCTGAGGCGCTGGCCGCGCGCGCCGTGCATCTGGCGATGCAAGAGGGGCGGTTGCACTACTTTCATCCTGTGGCGTCGAGTCCGGGGTTTGCGCGGGCGTTGACGCGAACGCTGCGGGAGTTGCGAATGGATGGGGAAACGGAAACCGGGTCTGGAGACCCGGTTGCAGATCTGGAGATCTGCCCCACAACGGACATAGCGACGTTGCATAAAGTTTATGCGGAGTTGTTGGCGCAGGGAAGATTGGCCGATTTTCCTTTGATGTTGGAATTGGCTCGGGAGGAACCTGGACGTTCCCGTCACCTCCACACGCGTCAAGGACTTGCTGGATGCGTTGGTCGCCGGCGCGCCGGAATCGTTGGAATTGGGTTTGTCCAGCGAAGACGCATCGGAACGGAATGCGTTGGAGCGGCTGCGGCGTCATTTGTTTTCGGTCGCGCAGGCTCCGCAGGCGGAGTTGGACGATTCTCTCAATTGGTTCTCCGCGGCGGGAGAGGGCCTGGAATGCACGGAGATCGCCAGGCGCATTCATTCCCTTGCGGCTGATGGAGTGGCCTTCGACAGAATTGGTATTCTCCTTCGCGACCCCGGCCACTATCAGCCTCTTCTTGAAGAGACGCTGAATCGGGCGGGCGTACCATTTTTTTTCACCCACGGCAGCGTGCGTCCGGACCCCGCCGGACGGGCGTTTCTCGCTTTGCTGCAATTTGCTTCCGAGCAGTTTCCCGCAACACGGTTCGCGGAGTACCTCTCGCTGGGTCAGGTGCCCTGTGCCACCGCGCAGCATGCCCTGGGAGCCGGGCAGAGTTTCTCGACGGAAGACGAGTTGCTGCGCGCGGGCAACCAATGGGAGGAATCGCAGGACGACGTTGCCGCAATTGCGCCGGAGATTCCGGCGGCATGGGAACAGTTGATTGTCGACGCGGCGGTGGTGGGCGGGCGCGAGCGGTGGCACAGGCGGTTGAAGGGTCTGGAGAACGAGCTAGAGCTGCGCGGCACCGACTGTGGCGACGATGAGGCGCTGCGGACAAGATTAGCGAAGCAGGCGGAGCAGCTTGAGAATCTGGGGAAGGTTGCTCTGCCGACTATCGACAGCCTCGCGGCTCTTCCCCGGTCGGCCAGCTGGCAGGAATGGCTGGATCATCTCACCGGCATTGCGCAACAGGCGCTGCACAGGCCGGACTCCGTTCTGCTGGCTTTGAACGAACTTTGGGGTATGGGTGAAACGGGGCCAGTCACGCTGGATGAGGTGATCCTGGTGCTGTCGGGTCGTTTGCGTTTCTTGCGGCGTCCGCCGTCCAAGCACCGGTATGGCATGGTGTGGATCGGTTCGATTGATGAAGCGCGCGGATACAGCTTTGAAGTGGCGTTCCTGCCGGGCCTTGCCGAAGGTGTGTTTCCCAAGAGGGCGTTTGAAGATCCGCTGCTGTTGGATGAGGCGCGGCGGCAACTGAGCGAGACGCTTCCGCGCCGTGACGATCGCGTGGCCGACGAGCGGCTTCGCCTGCATATTGCCGCGGCGGCCGCGTCGCGGCGGCTTGTGGTGTCCTATCCGCGCATGGACGCGGCGCAAAGCCGTCCTCGTGTGCCGTCGTTCTACGCGATGGAGATCGCACGCGCGGCCGAAGGGCGTCTGCCGCAATGGAAAGCCTTCGAGCAGCGCGCGGCTGCGGGCTCGCATACAAGGCTGGGTTGGCCCGCGCCGAAAGATCCATCGCGTTCCATCGATTCGTTGGAATACGATCTCTCGGTTTTACATGGGGCGTTCGCCGCACCGCGCGGCCAGGCAAAAGGGCGGGCGCGATATTTGTTTGCGTTGAACACGCACCTGCGGCGCGCCTTGGTGGCCCGGTTTCAACGTTGGCGTCGAACGTGGACCTCCTCCGATGGCCTGCTCGATTCCGACGCGAGGGTCGCCGCAATTCTGTCAGGCCATCGCTTGAAGACCAGAGCGTGGTCCGCCTCGTCTTTGCAGATGTTCGCGGCGTGTCCCTATAAATTCTTCCTTCATGGCATTCATAAGTTGCAGCCACGCGAAGAATCCGTGGCATTGCAGGAGATGGACCCGTTGACGCGCGGCGCGCTGTTCCATGAAGTGCAATTCGAATTGTTCCGCAGCGGCTCGCCGAAGAAGTACGCCTGGGTCGCGGATGAAATTGTGAATGAAGTCGCGAAGCGGTATGAGGAGAATCTTGCGCCTGCCATTGATCGCGTATGGAAAACGGAGGTGGAAGATTTGCGCGCCGATGTCAAGGGATGGATTCGCAGGATGGAGGACGATGCGCGCGATTGGGAGCCGGTGCACGGAGAGTTTGCGTTTGGAATGCCCGCGGGAGAGGAACGGGATCCCGCGAGTACGGAACGGGCGGCGCGCATTCTGGATGGGTTCCTTGTGCGCGGATCCGTCGATTGGATCGAGCGGCACACACCCACGGGAATGTTGCGCATTACCGATCACAAGACGGGGCGGACGCCGAAAGAGCCGCCGGGCCATGTCAACGGCGGAAGAACTTTGCAGCCACTGCTCTACGCCGCCGCGGCCGAGGATCTTCTGGAGAAATCCGTTTCGCAAAGCCGTCTGTATTTTTGCACGCAGCGCGGAGGGTACGAATCGTTTCCCGTGCCGGTGATCGAGCGGTCAATGAACGATTTGAAGACTACGTTGATCACGATTGACCGCGCAATGGAGGAATGCCGCATGCCCGCGGCTCCCGCCGAACATCAGTGCGGCTATTGCGATTTTCAGGTAGTGTGCGGCCCGCGCGAAGAAGAGCGCACGCGACGTAAGCCGGTGTTCCCGCTGCTGGAAACGCTGAGGAAACTTCCATGATGCGCCATGCAGCATCGGGCGACGCGGCGGCTCGCGAACGCATTCGAACATCGCTCAACGAGAGCCTTCTGGTGGAGGCATCGGCGGGAACGGGGAAAACTTCGGAGCTGGTGCGCCGCATCACAGCGGTGCTGGCCGCAGGGTTGACGCGCATAGGTAGCGTTGTCGCGGTTACCTTTACGCATAAAGCGGCCGGTGAATTGAAGCTGCGCCTGCGACAGGAGTTGGACACGCAGCGCGCCGCTGAGACGGATGCGCAGCGCGCGGCGAACCTGGAGCACGCGCTGGCACATCTGGAAGAGGCGGCCATCGGCACCATCCACTCATTCTGCGCGCAGATTCTGAGAGAGCGGCCCGTGGAAGCACGCGTCGATCCGGATTTCGAAGAGCTGGACGAGGGCGGCGCGCGGCGCTTGTATGAGGCGGTGTTCCGCCGCTGGCTGCAGGAAAAGTTAAATCAGGATTCGCCGGGGTTGCGCCGCGCGTTGGCGCGGTTGGCCGTTCCCCAGGAGCGGGAATCCGATTTTACGCCCATCGAATCTCTGCAGTACTCCGGCTGGTCGCTGATTGAGTGGCGCGATTTTCCAACTCCGTATCACCGCCCTGAATTGGCGCGTGAGCAGATCATCGATACGCTGACGGATCGAGTGTGGGAGCTTTCCGGAAAGATTCGAACCAAGGACCAAATGATCGTTGGTCCCTTGCGCGACATGATGCCATGGATGGAACGCAAACCCCGCGACTACGACATGCTGGAAGGACTGCTATTCCGGCTCCATCGACAGTGGAAGCGCAAGGAGAAATCCATACCGGATAAGGCCTTGTTTCAGGCGATCGGAGATTATCGCCCCGTCTACGACGCCGATCTCGCCGCGCAACTGCGAAGCGAGTTGTGGGAGCTGGTGGAAAGGTATCAAACCGCGAAGCGGCGCACGGGCCAGCTGGACTTTACGGATTTGCTGTTGATCGTTCGAGACCTGGTGCGCGATCAGACGGGTGTGCGGAATTACTTGCAAAACAAGTACACGCACCTATACGTGGATGAGTTTCAGGATACGGACCCGCTACAGGCCGAGATTTTGCTTTTGTTGTCGGCGAACGATGCGGATGCCACCGGCTGGCTGCGATTGACGCCGCGGCCCGGGAAGCTTTTTCTGGTTGGCGATCCGAAGCAGTCCATCTACAAATTCCGCCGCGCCGATGTGCAGTTGTATCAGATGCTACGTTCCAACTTGCAGCAAAGCGGAGTCGCGTTGTTGACTCTGAGCCGCAGCTTCCGGTCGGTGCCCGGGATCCAGCAATGCGTCAATGCGGCATTTGCTCCGGAGATGCGAGGAGACGTGGAATCGGCGCAGGCGGATTATGTGCCGTTGGAGCCGCATCGCGAAAGCATGGGCGCGCAGCCCGCGGTGGTGGCCATTCCGGCTCCGGCTCCGTACGGAACGATGCGGCTCTCAAACGTCAGCATCGACCTTTGTCTGCCTGCGGCGATCACGGGATTCGTCGAATGGCTGGTGCGAGAGAGCGGATGGGTGGTGGGAGATCCCGAGAATCCCGGCGAGAAGCGTCCGGTTCAGCCGGGCGACATTTGCCTGTTGTTCCGGCGGTTCACAAATTATGGCCGCGATGTCACGCGCGATTATGTCCGGTCGCTGGAGGACCGTGGAATTCCACACCTGCTGGCGGGTTCGAAAACGTATTTCTGGCGCGAAGAGATTGACACGCTGCGGGCCGCATTGACGGCGGTGGAATGGCCCGAAGACGAGCTCTCGGTTTTCGCGGCGCTGAAAGGCGCGCTGTTCGCCAACTCCGACGGCGTGCTGCTGCGCTACCGCCATGAGCATCGCCACCTGCATCCCATCCAGCCGCTGCCGGAAGAACTGCACGAAGATTTCATTCCCGTCAAGGAAGCGCTCCTCGTTCTGCGCGAATTGCACGAGCAGCGAAACCGGCGTCCCATGGCGGAGACCGTCTATCGCTTGCTGGAAGCGTCGCGAGCCTGGGCGGCGTTCGCATCGCGTCCGGCAGGCAACCAGGCGTTGGCGAATGTGCGCCGCATCATCGATCTGGCGCGGCAGTTTGAAAGTTCGGGTGGACTTTCGTTTCGCGGCTTTGTGGAAGATTTGAACCGGCAAGCGGAAAGGGCCGAGTCAGCGGAAGCGCCCGTGCTTGAGGAGGGCGCCGACGGCGTGCGTCTGATGACGGTGCATGCGGCCAAGGGTTTGGAGTTTCCCGTTGTGATTCTGGCTGACATGACGGCGGCCTTGGCCAGCGCGTATCCGCAGCGGTTCGTGGACGCGCAGGCAAGACTCTGCGCCATGCGATTGATTGGTTGCGATCCCCTGGAGTTGCATGAGAACCGCGACCTGGAAGCACGTAGAGAACAGGCGGAGGGAGTTCGCGTAGCCTACGTCGCCGCAACACGCGCGCGCGATTTGCTGGTTGTTCCAGTGGTAGGCGATGCCGAACGTCCGGGCTGGGTTTCTCCTTTGAATAAAGCCATCTACCCGGCGGAGGGGGCAAAGAGAAAATCGCGGCCCGCACCCCTGTGTCCACAATTCGGAGCCGTTTCGGTATTGGAGCGGCCTCCCGAGATTATGGATGAGATCAGCGTCCGGCCCGGGCTGCAAGACGCGCGGGAAGGCGGGCATGCGGTGGTTTGGTGGGATCCGGCCATTCTGCCGCAAGGGAAGGAAGAGCAGTTTGAAGATCGCCAGCGGGAAGTTTTCGCCGAAGACGAAGGCGCGCTGGCTGAAGGCATGGCGCGGCATGATGCATGGGCGCGCGGCCGCGACGAATTGTTGCGGCGTGGATCGGCTCCGGCGCTTTCCGTTACGCTCGCCAGCCAAGCCATGGAAGCGCCCGTGGAATGGCACGGCGAAATCGTAGTGGAACAAACGGCCCGACCTTCGGGAAGACCGGCGGGAGCGCGCTTCGGCGCGTTGATTCATACGGCGCTGCGCGACTGCCCGCTGCAAGCAACGCGCGCGGAAGTGGAGGCGGCGGTTCGCCTGGCCGCCCGGTTAGTTGGTGCCCCGATGGACGAACAGGAAGCGGCGGCAGTTGCCGTGGGCAACACATTACGCCATCCGATTCTGGAGCGCGCCCGCGCGGCGCGCCGGCTGTACCGCGAATACCCGGTGCTTTTGCATCCCGTGGACGGGCAGGTGCTGGAGGGCGTCATCGACCTTGCGTTTGAAGAAGACGATCGGTGGGTGGTTGTCGATTTCAAGAGCGACACCGACGCCGCGCAGATGCTCGCTCGATACAAAGTGCAGATTGGCTGGTACTCGGCCGCGTTGGAGCGTATCAAAGGAAAGCCCGTGCAAGCGGTGTTGCTGGCCGTGTAAAGTATCTGCATGGAACGCAGAGCTTTCTTAGGCACGCTGGCCGCGCCTTTATTGCAAACCCCGCGCAATGCCGCGCCTCCTTCCAAAACCAACGTCGTGATGATCATGACCGACGATCATGGCGCGTGGGCGCTGGGCGCTTATGGATGCGAAGAGATGCACACGCCGAACCTGGACAAGCTGGCTCGCGAAGGAGCGCGATTTACGCGGGCTTACGCGTGCACGCCTGTCTGTTCGCCCAGCCGCATGACGTGGATGACGGGCCGCATTCCTTCCGTTCACGGCGTGCAGGATTGGCTGGTGCCCGATGATAGTTTCCAAGCCAACACGCGCAGCTGGCTGCAAGGGCATCCCACTTACGCCGAACACTTCGCCAAAAGCGGTTACACCATGGGCATGTGCGGCAAGTGGCATATGGGCAACGATGACAAGCCGCAGTACGGGTTTACGTTCTGGTCCACCGTTCCCGGCGGCGGCGGTACCTATCGCAATGCCGAATTCGTGAAGAACGGTAAGAAGGGTGTTCTCAACGAATACAAAACGGATGCCGTGGGGGATTCCGCATTGGAGTTCCTTGACACGGTCAAGCAAAAGCCGTTCTACCTGCTGGTTCCGTTCTACGCGCCGCACACGCCGTTTGATTATCAGCCGGAGCGCTATCGCGAACCATACAAGGATGCGAAGTTCTCCTGTTTCCCGACGCCGCCCGTACACGCATGGCAGAATCGCGGTCTACGCAATCACCACGGGAATCGCGAAAGCATGCGCAGCTATTCGGCGTTGATTACAGGGATGGATGCCAACGTGGGCCGCATCGTACGCAAGTTGGAAGAGATGGGCGTGCGCGAGAATACACTGATTGTATTCAGCGCGGATCAGGGTTGGAACGCCGGCCACCATGGCGTGTGGGGAAAAGGCAACGGGACATGGCCTTTCAACATGTACGAAGAGTCGATCCGCGTGCCGCTGATTTGGAATCATCCAGGCCGCATCAAACCGGGGCAGGTGTTGACGCAAATGGTTTCCAGCTACGACTACTTCCCGACGATCACGGATTATGCGGGAGTAAAAACTCCGGCGGATGCCAAGCGGCCGGGACGGAGTTATGCCGGTCTGCTGCGCGGCGAGAAGCAGGAGTGGGACAATCGCCGGCTGTACTTCGAGTATTCCTTCGTGCGCGGCGTGCGAACGGAGACGATGAAGTACATTCGGCGTACGAAGGAGTGGCCGAGCGAACTGTACGACCTGGAGCGCGATCCCGGCGAGACGGCGAACCGCGTGGACGATCCGCAATACCGCGACGTGCGCGCCGCCCTCGATGCGGATCTCGATCAGTGGTTCCAGCGTCATGGAGCACCACCACAGGAGGAGTGGCGCTCCACGACAAAGCAACGGCTCAGCGTTTATTCACGCTAGTCTAGGTCAGTTTTTGACTTCGATCTTCACCGCGCGCGGCTTCGCCAATTCCTTCTTCGGCAAGGTCACCGTGAGGACGCCATTCTTGTACTCGGCGGCGACGTGCTCCGCATCCACCGTGTCCGGCAGTGAGAAGTGGCGGGCGAAGCTTCCATAACTGCGCTCCAGGCGGTGATAGCCTTTGTCCTTCTTCTCGTTTTCAAACTTGCGCTGGCCGCGCAGCGTCAACGTGCCGTTCTCCAGTTCAATGTGAACGTCTTTCATGTCCACATCGGGCAGGTCGGCCTTCAACACCACTTCATTGGGAGTCTCGAGAATGTCCACCGCGGGGGTCCATGGACGGCCTGCGGTTGTCTCATCGAGAAACCTCGAAAGCGTGTCCTGAAACACAGAGGCGGGAAAGGCTTCCAAGGCGGTCAAGGGATTGTAACGGGTAATCATTTGTCTAGTTCCTCCAAGATTCGTTGTAGATAGTATCTACATTGACATCATAAAATATGAGCGTGTATATGTCAAGTAATATTATTCAAAAACTAACGTATCCGCGCCTGAATCTACTAAGCTACAATCTTATCAATGGCTTCCGATCCTTACTCCGAAAAACCATGGCTCCGGCACTACCACATTCCTCATACGCTACCCTTGCCGGAGGAAACAATCCTTGACTCGTTCGAAAGGCAAGCTCGATCAAGACCGCAAGCCACTGCGATTCAATACTTTAGCCGCTCCTTTTCCTACGCGGAATTGGACCACCAATCTGGTTGCTTCGCAAGCCTGCTGGCTCGATTCGGCGTTGGCAAGGGCGACCGGATCGCGGTCTCCCTGCAGAACAATCCGCAGTTCGCCATCGCACAATATGGCGCCTGGAAACGCGGGGCGGCTTTGGTTCCTTTGAGCCCCATGTACAAGGGAGAAGAATTGGAATACCAGCTATCTGATTCCGGAGCGAAGGTCTGGCTCGGTCTGGAATCGCTGTTTACACCGCCGATTCGGGAGGCAATCGAAAGGGCCGGGGTCGCGCATGTTCTTACCACCAGTGAACTGGATTGGGTTGAGGATTCGCCGCTTCCAAGTCCCATTGCCGCCTCCGAAAGAATCCGCGGCCTGGGGACGCTCGACTTGGTTTCCGAACTGAGTAAGATCGAACCAGACGCCCATAACCGGTTGCCGCTGGGCCTCAATGACCTGGCGCACCTGGTCTACACTTCGGGCACGACAGGGCGGCCGAAGGGGTCAATGGGTCTGCACAAGCACATTGCCTTCAACGCCAATGTGTTTCGCGCATGGATGAACCTGACGGAAGCCGATGCGGTATTGGGAATGGCGCCGCTCTTCCACATCACCGGCCTCGTCGCGCATCTTGCGGTGGCTGCGCTGGCTGGAATGCCGCTGGTTCTGTTCCACCGCTTCCAGCCCGCCGAGGCGTTCCGCATGGCGCGAACCTACAACGCTACCTTTTCCGTGGCATCCATCACAGCTTACATCGCGCTGCTCAACGACCCCGCCGCGAAGGATGGCGGCTTTCTGAAAAAATGCTTCACCGGGGGCGCGGCGGTTGCGCCGGCCATCACCGAGCAATTCGAATCGAAGTGCGGCTGCTATATACACAACACCTACGGCTTGACCGAAGTGAATTCTCCCTCGCATTCGGTGCCCTTGGGAAGCCGCGCCCCGGTGCACACCGATAGCGGCGCACTTTCGATTGGCGTGCCCATTCCCAATTGCGATGCGCGCATCGTCGATTCGGCGGATCCCTCGCGAATGGTTCCACCGGGGGAAGCGGGGGAACTTTGCCTTAAGGGGCCCTTCGTGTTTGAGGGCTACTGGAATAGGCCGGAAGCAACCCAGGCGGCCTTTCACGATGGTTGGTTCCTTACCGGCGACATTGCCATCATGGACAAGGAAGGATGGTTCTACATTGTCGATCGCAAGAAGGACATGATCAACGCGTCCGGTTACAAAGTGTGGCCAAGAGAGGTGGAGGACGTTCTCTACCGCCATCCGGCCGTGCGCGAAGCCGCCGTGGTTGGCGTCCCGGACGATTATCGCGGCGAGACCGTCAAGGCGGTGATTGCACTTCAGCCTGACCATGAACAAACGATATCCGCTCAGGCCTTGATCGACTTCTGCCGCGACAAGCTGGCCACTTACAAAGTCCCGCGACAGGTAGTATTTGTCGATGAGATTCCGAAAACGGCCACGGGCAAATTCCTTCGCCGCCAATTGCGGTCCGGCGGAGAGACCATCTAACCTGAGTCTTACGCAACTTGACTGGCGAATCCATACCTGTGTCCGTTGTCATTCCGGCTTTTCAGCCGGGCGTGGAGCTGCGCACGGTAGTTGAGGCGCTGTTGGCCGCGGGCATGGAAGAGATCCTTGTGATTGACGATGGCAGCGGACCGGACTACGCGGAACGGTTCGAGACTTTACGTCACATACCGCGCGTCCAAGTGTTGCGCCATGCCGTAAACCTGGGCAAAGGGGCGGCGATCAAGACGGGCCTGAACCACGTTTTGTGTACACGGGGCAAGGACGCCGGCATCGTCACGGCGGACGCCGACGGGCAGCATCACGCCGATGATATTGTGCGCATCGCGCGCGCGCTGACGGAGACTCCGCAAATGCTCGTATTGGGCGCGCGGCGTTTTGAAGGCAAGGTCCCTCTGCGCAGCCGCTTTGGAAATGCCGTTACGCGTTCGCTGTTCCGGCTCTTGATTGGGCCCGCCGTTACGGACACACAGACGGGGTTGCGCGGCATTCCCGTCGCGCTGGCGTCGCATCTGCTGCGCATGACTTCCAGCGGATACGAGTTTGAGCTGGACATGCTCATTGCCGCAAGGGCGATGGGCCTGAAGGTGAGAGAGGAGCCCATCCGCACGATCTACGGGCCGGGGAATCGTTCGTCGCATTTCAATCCCCTGCTTGATTCCATGAAGATCTACTTTGTCCTTTTGCGATTCGCAGCCCTCTCCCTCTCCACGGCCATTCTTGACAACGTTGTGTTCGCGCTGCTGTATCATTTTGGGGCCCAGATCGCCGTGGCGCAGTTGGGTGCGCGCGCCGCGTCCGTGTGCTACAACTACCCGCTAGTGCGTTCCGCGGTGTTCACCTCCACTCAGAAGCACAGAGCGGCATTTCCGAAATACCTTCTTCTGGTCGCCTTCAACGCGGTCCTCTCCTATGCTTTGATTGTGTTCCTGCAATCGTACGTATCTTTCGGGGTGATGCCGGCTAAGCTGACGGCGGAATCCATTTTGTTCATTGCCAGCTTTGCCCTGCAGCGCGATTTCGTTTTCAAGCAAGGGGAGCGATGACGCAACAGCGGATACTGTCGTGGCTCCTGGCAATCTCCGGTGGACTAACCGTCTACGGCTTGAACCGGCACGCCATCTTTTATCAGAAGATTCTAGAGCCCAAAGGCTGGACGAGTTTCATCGAAATCGCAGCTGCCTACCTTGTCATCGCAGTGACTTGTTTTCTGTTGTCGCCAAGAAGGTTTTTGCCGTTCCTTGCGCTGCTTGGCCTGCTGATCGCAGGCGGAGTAGGCGGCGTTGGCGCAGTAGCAGCCGTGTTGCTCTTCCTGGCTGCCTCTCTGGCGCTGGGAACGTTTCTATTGGACGCCGATCATCCGGCTTTGGCATTGACCGCGGGATTCAGCGTCTTCGTGTCGCTGCTGAACCTCACCGCGCCGCTGCGCATTCATACCCCCGTCACATGGCTGCTGATCCTGCTCATTCCGATATTGGTGTGTCGCAGGGGGTTGCGGGAAGCCATCGACAACGCGATGCGCGGCCTTGCCGAAGTAACCGCCGTTCGCGGTGTTGGCTATTGGGGTATGGTTCTGCTGGCATTCCCTCTATTGGTGCATCTATTGATCGCCCTGAAGCCGGAGGTGAGCGCCGACGGGTTGGCGATGCACCTCACCGTGCCGGCTTACATCAGCCATCACCATTACTGGACCTACGACTTCAAGAATTTCATCTGGGCCGTAATGCCGCTGAATGGCGATTTCGCTTTTACCATCGCCTACATGTTGGGCGGCGAATTCGCAGCGCGGCTATTGAACTTTGCCGCCGTGATGATCATTGCGTCGTTGGTGTATTCGGAATCGCGGCGATGGGTTCCGCCGGCGGCGGCCGCTGTGGCAACGGCCCTATTCGCGGCCACTCCATTGGTCCATGGAGTAACGGGATCGTTGCTGGTGGAAAATATTTGGACCCTGCTGGTGATGGCGGCCGTTGTTGCCACCGTGAAATACAGAGAGTCCGGAAATCAGCGTCTACTGATTGCGATTGGAGTTTTCGCCGGTGCTGCGATTGCCGCAAAATTCGGCGCATCCGTGTTTCTTCTTCCCGCGCTTCCCTTCCTCGCCGTGGCCGCGCGCGCGAAACGGGCCCGGGCAAGTTCCGTTTTCGCCTCGTTGGCCCTGCTGGCCATTTGCGCCGCCCCGCCCTTTGTCCACGCGCAACTCCGTACGGGCAATCCGGCACAAGGAAATATTGTTCTTTTCGTATCTTTTGCTAGTTTATCGCATGCCGTTTGAATTTCTTCACGGGATAAAATCTGTTTGTTCAAGTTATCTAAATCTTTTCGAGAAGTATTCTGCCGTTATGTTTGTTCGTGGCGTGGCGGGCCGGTTTCACCTACTGGCTCTACGCTTGTGTCAGCATTCTGGGCGCTTTGGCAACCCTGCTTTCCGTGCCCAACCTGCGATACATCTACGCGGCGCTACCGCTGTTTTCGGTGGCTGTAGCCTATGTATTCGCCAAACAGCGCAGTGCGGTGTTTGTAGCCGCGGCAGTGGCGATTCTGAATCTGATTTGCTTCGGAACGGCCGGCTTTTATCACAAGGACTTCGTTCCGAACATTTTCAAATCCGGGTTTAGTGGCAGTTACATCCGATATCATTCAGCGGAACGGCAACTGATCGATATTCTCAACGCCACCGGAGTCCGCTCGCCGGTTGCCTTTCTGGGAGATAACAAAGTAGCGGGGCTGAACGCGCAAGCGCTGTCCCATTCGTGGCATTGCGACGCGTTTTCAAAATCCCTGCATGCGGCGAATTCACCGCGGCAGGTGGAACGCGTTCTCGCGGAAAACAAGGTAGAGTTCCTGATCGCGCCGCGCAAAGGGACCCCGGCGCAGTTGCCGTCGCTCATTCTCAATCAGTTTCTGGACGAATTCACTACCCCCGTGGCCCGTGCCGGGAACCTGTACATTGCGCGCCGCAGGAACGCACAAACGAATCCATAGCATTCGCTGAGGCGGGCCGTTAGAACACGATGCGCAATTTCAAGCGCACCGTGCGCCGGCTGTCCACGCTCTCCTGCGAATAGCTGGTCAGAAGACGGCCGAAATCCGGGTTGGAGATCACGCCGCCGAGTTTCGGCTGGAACGTTTTTGGATCGACGGCGACGGTGAACGACCCTAGATTGCCGATGTCGTAGTTGTTCGGCGATTTCAAGGAATGGTTGAG
>JACPVQ010000113.1 GCA_016191645.1 Candidatus Solibacter usitatus | reverse complement strand
ACCTGCCCCCGCTGCTGTTGGAACGCTATCTCAACGCGGCGCAAAAAATCAGCCGTCTCGCCGTTGGCCGTCCCGTCAAATCGCCCGGCGGCGATACGATTCAACTCCCGCCGGACCTTACGCAGGAAGATCATTTCGATGGCCTGCCGTTCGGCACGCGCGGCGGCGTCGTGGTGCCCTACACGTTTCCACTCGATGCGGAATACGAAATCGTCGTGCGCCTGCAGCGCGACCGCAATGAGCACGTCGAAGGTCTCAAGGGCAAGCACGATGTCGATCTGCTTCTGGATGGCGAACGGCTGAAGAGCTTCACCGTGCAGCCGCCGGCGCGCGGCGAAGATCATTCTAAATCCGACCTGCACCTCAACCTCCGCGTTCCCGTGAAGGCGGGTCCACACCAGATCGGCGTTGCGTTCCTGAAGAAACTTTCCGCGCTGCCCGAGACCGAGCGCCAGCCTTACCAGGCCCACTTCAATATGGATCGCCACCCGCGCATTCAACCCGCCGTGTACACCGTCACCATCAACGGTCCCTATCAACAGCAGGGCGCGGGCGATTCGCCAAGCCGCCGCCGCATCTTCGTTTGCCGCCCGTCGAACGCCAATGACGAAGATTGCGCCAAAGGAATTCTTTCCACCACCATGCGCCGCGCCTATCGCCGTTCCATCAACGACGCCGATTTGCAGCGCCCTCTGCGATTCTTTCGCGAAGCGTCGCGCGACGGATTCGATGCGGGCATCGAAATGGCGCTCTCCGCGGTTCTGGTCAGTCCCGAATTTCTCTTCCGCGTGGAGCAGGATCCCGCGAACACGGCCTCCGGCAGCGCTTACAGAATCAGCGATTTGGAACTTGCCAACCGCCTCTCGTTTTTCCTGTGGAGCAGCATCCCCGATGACGAGTTGCTCGGCCTCGCGCTGCAAAACAAACTTCATTCGCCGGGAGTGCTCGAAGCGCAGACGCGCCGCATGCTCGCCGATAAGCGCTCCCGCTCTCTGGTCAACAACTTCGCTAATCAGTGGCTCTACCTGCGCAATCTCGCCTCCACCACGCCCGATATGCGCGTCTTTGCCGGTTTCGACGACAACTTGCGCCAGGCGTTCCTGAAAGAGACCGAGCTGTTCTTTGAAAGCATCCAGCGCGAAGATCGCAGCGTGCTCGATCTGCTGCGCGCCAACTACACGTTCGTCAATGAGCGGCTGGCGAAACATTACGGCATCCCGAACATTTACGGCAGCCGCTTTCGCCGCGTCAGCTTCGATAAAGACGGCCCGCGCGGCGGATTGCTGCGCCAGGGCAGCATCCTTACCGTCACCTCGTACGCCACTCGCACTTCGCCGGTCATTCGCGGCAAGTGGGTTCTCGATAATCTGCTCAGCATTCCGCCGCTTCCGCCGCCGCCGGCCGTGCCCTCTCTTAAGGAGAACAGCGGGGTGGGCAAGAAACTGACCATGCGCGAACGCATCGCCGAACATCGCGCGAATCCCGCCTGCTCCGGATGTCATCAACTGATGGATCCCGTCGGCTTCGCGTTTGAAAACTACGATGCCGTGGGACGCTGGCGCACGATGGATGACAACCTTCCCGTCGATGCATCGGGCAGTCTGCCCGACGGCAGCGCGTTCAACGGCGTCGCCGGATTGCAGCAGGCGCTGCTCCGTCATCCCGAACCGTTTCTCACCACGTTCGCCGGTAAGCTGCTCACCTACGCATTGGGCCGCGGCGTGGAGTTCTACGATGCGCCCGCTTTGCGCAAAGTGGTTCGCGATGCGCGCCCTGCCGACTACAAATTTTCTTCGGTTATAGTAGGTATAGTTAGCAGCACTCCATTCCAGATGAGGAGATCGCAATGATCGTCACGAAGAAGGCTCTGCCTCGCCGCACGCCCCTTCCGCCACCGGCGTCATCAAGGAACTTTCGCCAACGCTGAAATCGCTTGCGCCCGTCGCCGACCACATCACCGTGCTCAGCAACATGGAACTGCGCAACGCTTATCCCGGCACGCATGCCACATCGAACGCGGCGTTCCTCAGCGCGGCCACATCGAAGTGGACCGAAAGCAGCGATTACGAACTGGCCACCACCGCCGATCAGATTGCCGCCGCCCAGTTGGGAAAGCAGACTCGCCTGCCGTCGTTGGAACTGGCGATGGATCTGCTGACCGTTGTCGGCCAGTGCGACAACGGCTACGCTTGCGTCTATCAGAACAATCTTTCCTGGTCGTCACCGCGAACGCCGCTGCCGGCCGAAGCGCATCCGCGAATCGCCTTTGAACGCCTGTTCGGCGACGGCGGCAGCAAACAGGATCAGCAGGCGGAACTGCGCAGGAAAGCCAGCCTGCTTGATGGGGTAAGTGAAGACATCGCGCGGCTGCGCGGCAGGTTAGGCTCGGGGGACCGCCGGCGCGTGGAACAGTATCTGGATACCGTGCGCGAAGTGGAACGGCGCATTCAAAAAGCGGAAGCCGCCACCGCCGATTCCCAACTTCCCGATCTCGATCGTCCCGTGGGCGTGCCGGCCCTGTATGCCGATCACGCGCGGCTCATGTTCGATCTGCAGGTGCTCGCTTTGCAAGGGGACGTCACTCGCGTCATCACGTTCCAACTGGCGCGCGAAACCAGCACGCGCACGTACCCCGAAATCGGAGTCTCCGATCCGCATCACCCGCTGACACACAATCGCGGCAACGCCGAAATGGTGGCGAAGGTGGCAAAGATCAACGCCTTTCACGTGTCGCTGTTCGCCGGTTTCCTGCAGAAACTGAAAGCCACGCCGGAAGGAAACGGTTCGCTGCTCGATCATTCGGTCTATCTTTATGGAAGCGGCATGGGCAACCCCGACGTGCACGATCACGTCAACCTGCCCATTCTGGTGGCCGGCGGCGCGGCGGGCCGCATCAAGGGCGGTCTTCACATCAAGTACAAGGAACCGACGCCGCTCGCCAACCTTCACCTCACGCTGCTCAATAAGGTTGGCGTGAATGTGGACAAATTCGCCGACAGCAAAGACACTATCAAAGAACTTCTGTAGAATGTTTTGCATTGTCGCTCTGTTAGCCGCGGCGCTTAACGCATCGGACCTTACTACTCCGCTGCACGATGCCGTTTATAACGAGGATGTGGCGTCCGTCCGCCGCCTGTTGCAGTCCGGAACATCTCCCGGCACGACAAACCGCTACGGCGTGTCGCCCATCTCGCTGGCCGCAACCAACGGCAATTTCGAGATTCTGTCGCTGCTTCTCAACGCGGGCGCCGATGCCAACACCGTTCTCCCCGGCGGAGAAACGGTTCTCATGACCGCCTCGCGCACGGGAAGACCGGACTCCGTGAAAGTCCTTCTCGCCAAAGGCGCGAATGTTCATTCCAAGGAAACTGCTTACAACCAGACGGCGCTCATGTGGGCCGCGGCCGAAGGCCACGTGGAAACCATACAGGCGCTGCTCAAGGCCGGCGCGGAAATCAACGCCCGCTCCAAATCCGGCTTTACCCCGCTCCTCTTCGCCGTGCGCGAAGGACGCATTCCCGCCGTCCAAACCCTCCTCAAACTCGGCGCTAGCCCCAACGAGGCCATCGAATCGGAGGTGCGCCGCGGCGGCGGCGTCAAAGGTCCTCCCGCCGGCGGCGCAGCCGCACTCCTCCTCGCCGTCGAGAACGGCCACTTCCAGCTTGCCTCCGTTCTCCTCGACGCCGGCGCCGACCCCAATGCCTCCCAAACGGGCCTCACCGCCCTCCACGCCATTACCGGCGTCCGCAAACCGGGCCTCGGCGACAATGATCCCGCGCCCGATGGCTCCGGAAACATGAGCAGCCTCGACTTGGTCGGGAAACTCGTGGCGAAAGGCGCCGACATCAACGCCCGCATGACAAAAAAGATAGGCGTTGGTTTGACCAGCCTCAACACCTTGGGCGCCACTCCGTTTCTACTGGCCGCCCGCTCCGCCGATTCCGAACTGATGCGGTTTCTCGCTTCGCTCGGCGCGGACGTTCGTATCCCCAACGCCGATAACGCGAACGCGGTGATTGTTGCGGCGGGCCTCGGCACGCGCTCGCCCGGCGAGGACGCGGGCACCGAAGAGGAAGTAGTTGTCGCTTTGCAAGCTGCCATCGATCTGGGTGTTGATATTAACGCCGTCGATAACAACGGCGAAACCGCCATGCATGGAGCGGCGTACAAGAATCTTCCCGCGGCTGTGCTCTTCCTGGCGGAGAAGGGCGCGAAGATCGAAATCTGGAATCGCAAGAACAAGTACGGTTGGACGCCGCTCACCATTGCCGAAGGTTACCGCTTCGGCAACTACAAGCCCTCGCCCACCACGATCGCGGCATTCCACAAGATCATGCTCGCCGCGGGCGTCTCTATCGCCTCCGATCCGACGGCCAAAGGCCGTTAGAAGTTGTGAGGTTTTGCTGTGTGGGGCAGATCTCCAGATCTGCGAGGTCGGTCTCCAGACCGCCTCTGTTGGAGTACCGCAACGCACCGACACTGCGATCCGTCATTCCCATAAGACCTGAGTGGTGGTGTCGAAGCGATTGAGGTCCCCCCTGGCGAGGTCCGGGTCAACCTGTCCATTAAGAATCCCAACAATCCGATATCGATCACAACCCATTGCGATTTATTTTCTTCACTCAACTCCCTTCTTTTCAGCGCCTTCCAGATTGTCGCTCGCCCAGCCCTCACCCGGGGTGTCTATAATCCAGTTGTAGCCCGCTGGGTGCGACATTGAGTCCGAAACCCGATGCAACACGAAAAAAAACAAAACGAACCCACTATGTCGTTGCAAACAAACAAAACCGGCACCTTTTCGACCGCCCAAAAGTGCGCTATCCGCCGCTGTATAATGGACTCACCGGTTCCCAGGATGCTCTTTCTTCCGCTGCTGCTCTCGCTGTCGCTGTGCGCCGCCACCTCCGATCGCCGTCTGCTTCTCAACACCTACTGCACCGGTTGCCACAACGCGAAACTCAAGTCAGGCAATCTCGCACTCGACACCGTCGATACCGAAGCCATCGCCGCCAACACCGCCGTTTGGGAGCGCGTCGTCCGACAGCTCTCCACCGGCCAAATGCCGCCGCCCAATCTTCCCCGCCCCGATGCCGCGCGCGCCAAAGAGTTCGTCCATCAACTCATCGACTCGCTTGATCGCGCGGCCGCCGCCAATCCAAATCCCGGCGTCACCATGCCGCACCGTCTCAACCGGCTCGAATACAGCAACGCCATTCGCGATCTGCTCGCCCTCGATACGCAGCCCGGCCTGCAACTCCCCGTGGACGAATCGGGCAATGGGTTCGATAACATGGCGGACCTGCTCTCCATTTCGCCGGCGTTGCTCGAACGCTACATCTCCGCCGCGCGCTCTATCAGCCGCCTCGTCATCGGCGATTTGAAACTGACGCCCGCGGAAGAAACGTACGGCAATGGCCGTGGACAAAAAAGCGCCGCGGAACGCGACCAGCTTCCCATTGGTGCGGCCGGCGGGCTCGCGCTGCGGCATTACTTTCCGCTCGATGCCGAATACGAAATCAGAATCCAACTCGGCAACAACTCCGATGGCGAACAGAAAACGCCGTATCGATTGCGCCTCCCCGTGAAGGCGGGTTTGCATTCCGTGTCGGCGACTTTTCTCGCAGAAAACGCGCGCGCCGAAATTGCATTGCGCCCCACCGGACGCCGCTTCGGGCCCGACGCGAACCCGTCCTCCGAAGCTCCCGCCGAAATGGATCTGCGCATTCAAGGAGTCAGCGTAAAGCGTTTTCAGGTTCCTCGCCGCGGCGGCAACGTCACCGGCGTTGGCTCCATTGTGATTGGCGGACCTCATAACATCACGGGACGCGGCGATACGTCCAGCCGCGCGAAGATCTTCTCCTGCCGTCCCGCGAAACCAACGGACGAGACGCCGTGCGCGCAATCGATTGTTGCGAATCTCGCCCCCCGCGCGTTCCGCCGGCCGGTGGATGATCGCGATCTGCGCCCGCTGCTCAGGTTCTATCAGCAGGCGCGCGAACGCGGCGAAGATTTCGACAACGCCATCGGAGCCTCGCTGCAAGCGCTGCTTGTCTCTCCCGATTTCCTCTTCCGCGTGGAGCGTAATCCTAAAGGCGCGCAGCCCGGCAGCGTTCACCGCGTCAACGATTACGAATTGGCTTCGCGTCTATCGTTCTTTCTTTGGAGCACCATTCCCGACGACGAGCTGCTGCAACTTGCCGCCGCTGGAAAACTCAAAGACCCTGCCGTGGTACGCGCGCAGTTGCGCCGCATGACCGCCGATTCGCGCTCCGATACTTTGATTACCAACTTCGGCGCGCAATGGCTCTACCTTCGAACGCTCGCCGGCGTCAAGCCGGATCCCGATGTTTTCCCGGCCTTCGATGAGGACCTGCGCCAGGCGTTTCTCCGCGAAACGGAACTCTTCCTCGCTTCCATTTTTCGCGAAGACCGCAGTGTTCTTCAGTTGCTGGAGGCCGACTACACTTTCGCCAATCAACGTCTGGCCGCGTTCTACGGCATTCCGAATGTGTATGGAACACACTTCCGCAAAGTCGCCTTGTCCGATCGCAATCGCGGCGGCTTGCTTGGCCAAGGCAGTATTCTCACGGTTACGTCCTATCCCAACCGGACTTCCGTCGTGCAGCGCGGCAAATGGATTCTCGACAATCTTCTGGGCACGCCGCCTCCTCCCGCTCCGGCGGATGTTCCGGAGTTTCCGGTGAAAGCAAAGGATGGCCGCAAACTGAGCATGCGCGAAGCGATGGAAGTTCACCGTTCCAACGCGGTCTGCGCTTCGTGCCATGCCCGCATGGATCCCATTGGGTTTGCGCTGGAAAATTTCGATGGGGTCGGCCAGTGGCGATCGCAGGATGCAGGCGATACAATCGATGCCAGAGGGAAGCTACCGAATGGATCGGAGTTTCAAGGCCCCGCGGGGCTGAAGAAACTGCTGCTGGAGCGGCATCGCGAAGAGTTCGTACAAAACGTTGCCGCGAAGTTGTTGATGTTCGCGCTGGGACGCGGGCTGGAACCTTACGATCAACCGGCGGTGCGGTTGATCGCGGCGAAGGCCGCGCGCGAAGACTACCGCATGACCGCATTTCTTTCCGCAGTGGTGGAAAGCGTACCGTTTCAAATGAGGAGAACCTCGGAAAAATGATCGTCACAAAGAAGGCGCTGCCTCGCCGCACTTTTCTGCGAGGACTTGGCGCAGCACTGGCGCTGCCCGTTCTTGATTCCATGACTCCGGCGATGTCGGCGGCAGTGCCGCAGCCCGCGCGCCTCGCGTTCCTCTATCATCCGGTCGGGATGATTATGGACAGGTGGACACCCGTTAAGACGGGCGCGAACTTCGAGATGCCCGCCACCATGCAGCCGCTTGCGCCGTTCCGCGAAAACCTCAACATCCTTACCGGACTGGCGCAAGTGCAAGGCCGCGCTCTCGGCGACGGACCCGGCGATCATGCGCGCGAAGGCGCAACATGGCTGACCGGAGTTCATCCAAAACGTTCGGAGACGAATATTGGATGCGGCGTGTCCGCCGATCAGATCGCCGCCAATGCGTTGGGCAAACATACGCAACTGGCCTCACTGGAAATTTCACTCGAAGCCCCGGGCCTCGCCGGCGCGTGCGATCAGAATTACAGCTGCGCCTACACCAACACCGTTTCCTGGAAGACGCCGGTTACTCCGCTGCCCATGGAAGTGAATCCGCGCATTGTTTTCGAACGGCTATTTGGCGAAACGGGTGCAACCGATCCGGCCACGCGGCGCGCGCGGTTAAACAACCAGCGCAGTATTCTCGATTACGTGGCGGGCAGCATCGACAGATTGCAAACCGAACTCGGCCCGCGCGATCGCGCCAAGCTCAGCGAGTACCTCGACGCCATCCGCGACATTGAGCGCCGCATTCAGAAGGCGGAACAAAATGCCGATGTGAAGCTGCCCGATATGGCCAAGCCCGCCGCGGCTCCCGATGCCTTTGAGGAACACGCGCAACTCATGATCGACTTGCAGGCCATCGCCTATCAGACCGATCTCACGCGCGTCGTCACCTTCATGTTCGGCCGCGCCGGAAGCAACCGCAGCTACCGTTCCATCGGAATTTCCGACGGCCATCATTCCATTACGCATCACATGAACGATCCGGAAAAGATCGATAAGGTTGCGCAGATCGACACGCATCTGGTGCGCACCTTCGCCGCGTATCTGCAAAAGATGAAGTCCACGCCCGATGGCGGCGGCGGTACGTTGCTCGACAACATGATGATCTGCTACGGCAGCAGCCTGGGCGATGCGAACATCCACACACATCACGATCTGCCCATCGCGCTGGTAGCGGGCAATCGCTTCTGCCAAGGCAACCGCCACTTGCGTTACTCTTCCGAGACGCCGCTCAATAATCTGTTCCTCAGCATGTTCGCGAAAGCGGAAATTCCATGCGAGCGTTTCGGCGACAGCACGGGACTTCTCAGCCTGTAGCCATGCTGATCATTCTGTTTTTCACCGCGAGCCTGGCCGCGGCGGACCTCTCCGTCATCGATGCCGTGAAGCGCCGCGACACAAAGGCCGTCGAATCGCTGCTGCGCCAAAAAGTAGACGTGAACCAGCAGAATGCGGACCGCGGTAGTGCCCTTGCATGGGCCGTTCATTTGGGGGAGCGCAAGTCTATCGACCTGCTGCTGGCCGCGGGCGCAAAGGTAGACACCGCGAACGAATATGGAGAGACTCCCCTGACCCTCGCCTGTCAGAACGGCGATGCGGAAGTTGTAGGTTTGTTGTTGAAGGCGGGCGCCGATGCAAAGTCCGCGCGGTGGAACGGAGAAACCGCGCTCATGATCGCCGCGGGCGCGGGCAGCGCGGACGCAGTGAAGCTACTGCTCGCAGGTGGAGCCGCTATGGATGCGACGGAGAATCGCAAAGGCCAGACCGCCCTCATGTGGGCCGCTGCCGAAGGCCATTCAGATGTTGTCCGTCTGCTGATCGGCAGAGGCGCAAATGTAAACGCGGCCTCAAAATCAGGTTTCACTCCGCTTCTCTTCGCAACCATTAAGGACGACGCGGCATCCATACGCGCGCTTCTGGACGCCGGCGTTTCGCCCAACTTCGCTTTGCCGGACGGGACAAAAGCGCTCATGGTTGCTACATCTCACCGAAGCACGCACGCCGCTGCCGTACTCCTCGACGCCGGGGCCGACCCCAACGTCGCCGACCGCACCGGCAACACGCCGCTGCATCTGGCCGCGCAATCGGGTGACGTCGCGACCGTCAAGAAGCTGATCGGGAAGAAGGCAAACATCGAAGCCCGCACGGCCATGCCGGCTTCCGGGGCACGCAGTTTCTTCCGCGTCATCGGCAGCCAGACGCCGCTGCTCCTCGCTGCGAGGTCCGGGCAGATTGAAGTCATGAAGACGCTGCTTGCGGCAGGCGCAGATCCAAAATCGAAATCCTCCGATGGAGGCTCGTTTCTCATGGCAGCCGTGGGAAGCGCTAACGTCTCCGCGGTTCGCTTCGCTTATCAATACGACAGCGATGTGAAAGTAGTGGCGAACGACGGCGCAACGCTGATGCACGCTTCGGTATCGGGTACGGCGAACGGCGCGACACAGGAAGCGCAGGAGCGAGTTTGCGAAGTGATCCGCTTCATCGCCGAAAAAGGCGCGCCCGTGGACGAACTCAACAAAGCGGGCCGTACACCCATCGATCTCGCCGACGGCCTCCCCATCGACAAAGCCGTCGACCTCTTCACTGAGCTGATCGTAAAGTCCGGCGCGAAACCGAAATCGCCCTCGAAGCGATAGATTATCGGTGCTACACTGGATTCGTGAACGAGACACAGTTCTACATCTCTGTGGCTGTCGGCCCAGCCGCCACGATGGTGGTAGTGCTCATTGGCGTTCTCCTCAACAACAACCGCATCGGCGATTTGAACAACCGAATCAGCGACCTTCGCAGTGAAATGAATGCTCGTCTCACTGACATGAAGGATTCGCAGGAAGCCAACCTGCGCCGCGTTGAAGACATGCTTCTCGGCAAGTTCGCCGAACTAGACAATCGCCTCAGCCGTATCGAAGGTCAAAGGCACTAAGGGTCTACTGCCTCACGCGCTTCACTGCGGTGGCGCGTCCGGTCGCCGGGTCCACATCCACAATCACCCCGTGTAACTGCGCGTTCTCTTTCGCCGCTTCAAACCGCGCCGGTAGAGACGTCATGAACTTGCGCACCACCGTATCGCGCTCCACGCCGATCACGCTATCGTACGGCCCGGTCATCCCCGCGTCGGTTTGAAACGCCGTCCCGCGCGGCAGAATACGTGTGTCCGCTGTCGGCACATGCGTGTGCGTTCCCACCACCGCCGACACGCGGCCATCCACGTGCCAGCCCATCGCCATCTTCTCGCTGGTGATCTCGGCGTGAAAATCGACAAATCGCACGGTGATCGCGGGGTCCAGCGAGGCGAGCAACTCATCCACCTTACGAAATGGGCAATCGCTGGAGGGCATGTAGATGCGCCCTTGCAAGTTCATCACCGCGCACCGCACACCATTGCGCGCGGGCACAACGGCGAGGCCGCACCCCGGCGTCTCCACGGGATAATTCGCCGGACGCAACAGCCGCGGCTGCTTGTTCAGGTATTCGTAGATATCGCGCTTGTCCCAAATGTGATTGCCCGATGTGAGAACATCGACGCCCATGCCGAACAGGTCTTCGGCAATCTGCGGTGTCAATCCAAAACCGCCGGCGGCGTTCTCAGCGTTCGCAATCACCAGGTCGAGTTGCTCATCCTTCAACAGAAAGGGCAGATGTTCCTTCACCAGCTTCCGGCCGACGGAAGCGAAGATATCGCCGATGAATAACAACCGCATGAGCTAAGGGAAATGCAAACCAAGGGGGGAGAAAGTTGAAGCGTCCCGTCAAGAAGACCCATCCCCGTCTATTGACCCCTAATTGCAAGGGGGGAACCCTCCGGGCGTCTTTAGGCTTCTCTGACGCGGTTTCCCGCCGAGCTTGCTCACCGACGCATCTAGTAAATTGCGAGTCAGGTTCCTAGACGATTTATTAGGATCAATTTTTGAGAGACAGGCCGTTAGCTCCTTTCGAAACGCTCCAGCCACATCATACCAGAGTAGGATGGAAATACCATAGGTCTTTTTGTCTATTGACTAACGCAAGGCCGCTGTGATCTCCTGGCCGCGGTCCAACATCATCGACGTTTCGCCGGAACAGCCGAGGAACAACATCCCGCGGTCGCGCCAGAATTTGCCTAAAGCAAGGTTTCGCGTCTGCGTGCCCGGCGCGACGCCATGCGCCAGGCAGCTGTCGCGAACCTGTTCCATGGCGGCGACAAGTTTCGGATTCTGAAAATCGCCGGGCGCGCCTAAAGCGATGGAGAAATCGGCGGGGCCGATCATCACCGCGTCGATTCCCGGAACCGATAGCAACTCCTCGCGGGCTTCCAGAGCGCGCACGGTTTCAATCTGCAGCACGACCAGGATGTGCTCGTTCATGTGCGTCATCACTTCGCCGATGGTTGCCTTCGCATAATCGACGTGATGAGGGGTCAATCCATAGCCGCGAATTCCCTTCGGCGGATACTTCGTCCAAGACACCGCCTTCTCCAACAACTCCGGTGATTCCACGCGCGGAAAGATCACGCCCATTCCGCCGCAATCGAGCGCGCGCGCCACCAGATCATATTGCATATCCGCGACGCGAACAATGGGCATCAAGCCCGCATCCACCGACGCGCGGCAAACGTCATGCACGGTTTCCAATCCGAACCATCCGTGCTCGCCATCGATGAAGGCCCAATCAAATCCCGCCGCCGCAAGAATGCGGCCCACGTCCGGAGATCGCAGCATTCCATACGATGTGCCCAACTGGACGCGCCCCGCTTGGAGAGCCTTCTTGACTGGATTTTCACGCATAAGAGGAATTGTCGCAGAGATGGGCTTCAGAGGTACAGCAGGTGATGGTCGGGACAGTCCACGTGAATGCTCTCGTACAGCTGATCAATGAGCCCGGCACCATGGCGCGCCAGAAACGGGAGAATCGTGTACACGCGTTCCTGCAGATTCTTGCGCGGATAGAGCAAGTGGTACAGATAGGCGCTGTCGTCCAACGCGCGGCGATCGCGGCGCATCGATTCGCGCCCCACTTTGCGGCGGATCTTCTGCAATTGGTACTCCACCTTCGACGCGCTCTTTCCTACCGCCGCCGCCAGCGTCTTATCGAAACCGGCCGTTGCCGCCCGCAGCTTGTCGAGATTGCGCAGTGTATCCGTGGTTACGGCATCAAGCGCGGCGGACATCTCCGCCGGGACCAGCTTCGCTGCCATCCGCTCCAACAATGCATGGTCGCCATCGAAGAACGATTCCAGACCGAGCCCGTAACGACGCATCAACTTTTCCGATCGCGCGTCGAAGAGTGTGAAACACGCGCGCGGCGCGGCCACCGGCATGCGGCCTAAGAGGCGATCGTAAATCACCGCCGACTGCGCCAGATAGGCCAGTTCCGCGGGGCCGCCGATGTAGGCCACCGTCGGCATCATGAAGTCTTGCGACACGGGACGCAGCGCCGCGTTTGGAGAAAGCGAAGCAGCTTTGTCGCGCAGTTCCGCCGCTTCAATGCGCCGCTCCTTGTGATAGTACGCGCCGTCCTTGCGCCGCAATGCTAGGCGTTCCCCATTTTCAATGAGGAAGAAGAGCGAGGTGCTGTCCTCGATGTGAACTTGCGCGTGATATCCGGCGGCATTCAATTCGCGATTGCGTTCCAGAAGCGCCGCCGTGAGATCGGGCGCCGCGTCCACCGCCGATTGGATAAACGGGGCGGCCAGCGCGCGCGACTTGGCATGCATCGGATCGAAAAACAGTAGACCGTAGGCCGACGTCATCTTACGCAACAACGCGGCGAACGCCTCACCATAGGTGCATCCCGGCGTGTAGGCTTCGCGAACCCATGATGCGATTTCATCGCCGTACGGAAAACCTTCCAGTGAAGCGGCCAGCGCCTCCACTGGTGGAGACTCAATGGCGATGCCGCCCACCGGGCGCTGCGATTCCGCCGCATGCGGCAACGTCAAATGCAGCGGCTCGTGATTGGAGCGGAAGCTCCACACGGAACTTACTTCCGCCAGATCGTGATCTTCGGTCGCCAGCCAGAATACAGGCACCGCTGGAATGCCTTGCTCGCTCAACCGGCTCGCCAGACGCGCCGCGGTCAACGCTTTGTAGAGCGTGTAGGCGGGACCGGAAAACAAACCCACTTGCTGACCCGTCACTACCGCGACGGTGCCGCGCTGCGACAACCGCTTCAGAGATTCGCTGTCACCGTTCTGATCGCGCAAAGCATCCACCAACGCGGCGCGCCTCGCGTCCGGAAAATCGATGCTGGCCGCCGATTTCCTGTACGCTTCGGGGTCCTGCGGCTGGAAAGGATAAAAGCGGGAAACGCGATCGAAATGATAGAGCAGGTCACCGAACAGACGCGACGTATGCGGCAGATCCGTGTGCCTTTTACAAGCAGGATGCATTCATTGACCCAGGAGAGACGAGAAACTACAGGGTATCAGATGCGCTCAGCCCGGCGGTGGTCGCGGAAATCTTCTTGGTGATGAGTGTAACGAGAATGGTTGCAGCCAAAAGGGCGGCTCCGTTCCAACGCAGGAAGGGGACGGGCTGCATCAGCATGTCGTAGGCTTCATTGATGGAAAACGCCCACAGCAGCCCGATGCCAATGGAGTAAACGTCCAGCGTGCAGGTCATGCCAACCAGCAGAAAGACCGCGCAAAGAAATGCCGCTGAGGCGAGAGTTAGTGGGATCTGGAGCGGCTCGGTAATCTGGCTCAATGCGACGGTGACGATTCCCGCCGCGAGCATCAGAACTCTTCCGCGCCGTGTCAGTAGGACGACAGCGGCACAGAGCGCCGCGCCGCCAAGGCAGACCGTTAGCACAGACGACGAAATCGCGTTCAGTATTGCGGACAATGCGGGAACCATTCCGTCAACGGCCGGCAGCGAGGCCTGCCCCCAACTCAAATGCAATCCGGGATTCTGTTGCACCAGCCACGCCGCCAGCGATGCCGTGGATGCTGTGAGCGCGGCAACGAATGCCGCGCGCACGAAGTTGAGCGGCGGAAGCGCAATCACCGGCGCGGCCATCTGACGGAAGACGTCGAAAACGAGAACGACTCCAAACACCATCGCTGCCGAAAGCAGCGCATCGGTTCCGAAGCTCAACGCAAGCTGCCCGAAGTAATGGTTCAACGGAGTATCGGTGGCGTAGGTGGAAAGCCACACCGGATACATGTTGCCGCGCAGGACGCCTTGCATGATCGCGCCCGCGGCCGCAATAACCGTATACCATTTCCAGTGCAACCGCTGATCCCGCGCGCCAAGCCTTTTCACGAAGGCGATCACCAACGGCACAAGGGCTGTGCCCAACAGGATCGCCGGCAGGTATGAGAGCAGCCTTGTCCGCGTGAGCTCGCGTGTCCACGTTTCCGGCAGTTTCAGAAACGGCCGGAACTCGCAAGCCTCCGCGCCCACCATTTGCAGGCCTACGCGCAGTCGCGCCTCCGCCACGCGAAACGTTTTGCTCTCCCAAACGAAACTGTGATCGGTGCGGCGCTCGTGTTTGTCCGCCTGCGAATCCACCAGCGTATATTCACTAAGGTTCAGCCCGCGGCGCACCAGTTCCGCCTCCGCCAGTTTCCTCGCCTCTTCCGCGGAAGGCTGCGCGCCCGCGGCCTTATCATCCAACACGTGATCGAAGCGGTAGACGACGCCGTCCGCGTTGACAAAGAAGATCCACTGTTCCGGATTGCCGGGCTGAAAGTAACGCACGCGCCAAACGGCGTGCATCAGGTTGTCGCGCAGCATTTCATTCGCGCGGCGCGCGCCCACATGCAAGCGCAAGTATTCGAAATCGGCATGCCGCAGATTTGCCGTGAAGTCGCTCGCAGAACGCCATGCGTTCAGGTTGAGAGCGCGATGGCTCAGCTCCGCGCGCACGGCATTCTCCGCTTGTTCGCGCGTCATGGTGATGCGCAGGAAATCGCCGGATTCCACCGGCCGCAACCACATCGCCAGCAATGCCAATAGAATCGCCACACCGTAAAGAACCTTCGCCGGCCACAATCCTGTGGCTGGCGCAGAGACAGCAGCCTCCTGAGGCGCAGGCGCTAGTCTTTCCTCATGCGGCGGATCCTCATGAGACGGCTCATCGGCGAAGCCCCGGTTTCGCCAGTACAAGAACAAGGGGACGGCCACAGGCAGCACAATTGCCGCCGCAACCACGACGCCGTTGAGCAGGTACGTCCAGTTTCCGGCATGAAATAGAAACAGGCCGATGAGCAGCGCATCGATCATGTAGTGCCAAACCAGCGTGGCGACGATTCCGAATCGATGCATCACCCAACCGGCGGCCACGCCGATGAGGCCAACTTCGATGCCGCGAACATAACCGGGCTGTTGCGGATAGTTGGCGTGCAGGAAGCCCCACACGAACGCGGGAATCACCAACGCCATCCAGCGATACCGGACCAGTCTCCCTACCAGCGGGATGGCCAGCAGACGGAACCAAAACTCTTCCGACGTGGCGGCCATCAACGCGATGGCGATGGGATAGACCCATGGCATCGGCGTGGCGATGAGATCCGAATACTGCACGTCCTGCGGACTCCAGGCGCCGAACTTCGGACTGTACAAATAGAATGCCGTGAGAAAAGAAAGATGCACGGCGAACAAACACACTCCGGCCATGGTGGCGCGGAAATAGGATCGCGTGGCGATGCCTCGCGCCGTGAATGCGTCGGATAACGTGAGGTGTGTGGGATAGGCCTTGCGGAATGCCCCAAGGCCCGCCGTCAGTGGTGCGCCCACATACAACAGGATTCCCGCCGCCGCGCCCAGCGCTTGTAACACCGCAAGCACAGCCATTTCCGGTAGTGTCGAATTCGTTGGCATCGCGTCGATGGTGAACCAGATCATGTTGAGTTGATTCAGCAGGTAAAACGCGGCGACGAATCCGCCCGCGCGCATGGCCGTGCGCCATTGCACTTCCCGCTTGCGCAGTTCCATCAGAAACAACACCAGCGCGCTCACGCCCAGCAGCATGTAGAAGCCCTGCGCGATGGCGGAGTAGAGTTCGTTGCTGGAACGCATCCAGGCAAAGTCGCGCTTCCATTGATCGGGCAGATAAAGAAACTCGCGATACGCGCCTACTTTGCCGCCGTGTATTTCCACGCTCCGCCGGATGGTGGCGTTCTTGGCGCGAAACTCCTCTTCCTCCCAAGTGAATGAATGATCGTCGCGGTTGGGCCGCGCCGATGTCTCTTCGGCAACCAGTTTCTGCCGCACGTTGGTCTGCCCGTCGAGGAACGCCTGAGCCAGCAGCCGCGCTGAGAGACGATCCAATCTTGCTCCCGCGGCCGCTTCCGGAACACGGTGTTCGAAGCCGCTCAATTGGCCATCGGGCCGCAGCCACACCAGCATCTCTTCTTTATCCGGAGGACGAAACCATCGCGCCCGCCATCGCCACACCGGCACTTTCGCGCGCATCAAGCGATTGGCTTGATCCTGTCCCAACTCATGCTCCAGGTACAATCGCGCGTCGTCGTCGGCATCGAATGCCGTGAGATTCTGGAAGCGCGCCGTGGCGAGTCCGCGCGATGTCAAAAAGTCGCGCGCGCGCGATTCGATCTCATTGCGCGAAAGCGGCAATTCCAGAGAAGCCTGAGGAAACGCTGCGTTGTAATTGTGACGGACGTAGAGCGCACTTACCGCCACAAGCGCGGCAGTCAAAAGCAGCAGCCGTTTTTCGGACACCTAGAGATGATACCTTGATACCTTGTGCTAAACTCAATACAAACCACTGTTGCGGTGGGTATAGCTCAGCTGGTAGAGCGCTGGATTGTGGTTCCAGATGTCGAGGGTTCAATCCCCTCTACCCACCCCAAACTTCCCCAACCACTCATGATCGTTCGCTTGGCCGTTTGTGTACTGCCGTTTGCACTTGGTACTCCGGCACAACAATCGATTCGTGGCTTTCCAACCGCTGCGGCGATCGAGCAGCGCGCATGGGAGACCAAAGCGCAGGCTTTGCCCGACGCCATGCGCATCCGTTCCTATATGCAGCGCATGTCGGCGCGCCCGCATCATGCGGGTTCCGCGGGTTCGCGCGAAGTCGCCGAATATGCCGCCGGGCTGTTGAAAGAATGGGGACTCGATGCGAAGATCGAACCGTTCGAAGCGCTGCTTCCCTACCCCACTACGCGCATCGTGGAAATGATTGAGCCAGTGCGGTTCCAAACGCGTTTGCGGGAAGAGACCGGCGACGCTACGCAATTGGCTACCTTCAACGCGTACTCCGCGGCGGGTGATGTTACCGCGCCGTTGGTTTATGTGAACTACGGCATCCCCGACGATTACGAATACCTCAAACGGCACGGCATCGATGTGAAGGGCAAGATCGTCATCGCGCGTTACGGTAAGAGTTGGCGCGGCACGAAGCCGAAAGTCGCCGCCGAGAATGGCGCGGTTGCCTGTATCATCTATTCCGATCCGCGCGACGACGGCTACTTCCAAGGCGACGTCTATCCGAAGGGTCCGTTCCGGCCTCCCAGCGGCGTGCAGCGCGGCAGCGTCATGGATATGCCGCTCTACGTCGGTGATCCGCTTTCGCCGGGCTGGGCATCGGAGACGGGATCGCGGCGATTGAAGATCGAAGAGGCGCAGACGCTGATGCGCATTCCCGTGCTGCCCATGTCTTATGAAGACGCGGCGGAGTTGCTGCGTCATGTCGGCGGGCCCGTCGCGCCAGAACAGTGGTGCGGCGCGCTCGGCTTCACCTACCACATTGGACCCGGTCCCGCGAAGGTGCGAATCAAACTCGATTTCGACATGAGCACGCGGCCCGTGCTGAACGTCCTCGCGAATATTCCCGGCAGTGAATTTCCCGACCAATGGATTCTCTACGGCAATCATCACGACGCCTGGGTCAATGGCGCGAACGATCCGCTGAGCGGCGCATCGGCGCTGCTGGAGAGCGCGCGCACGCTGGCCGAATTGCGCAAAGCCGGCTGGAAACCGAAGCGCGGAATCAAGTTCGCATTGTGGGATGCGGAGGAGTACGGGCTGATCGGCTCCACGGAATGGGTGGAAAAGCATAAAGACGAATTGGTCCGGAAGATGGCCGTCTATCTCAACTCGGATACCACGGGCAAAGGAACCGTCAGTGCGAGCGGGTCGCCTTCGTTGCAGGTTTTTGTCGCTGAAGCGCTGCGCGATCTCAAAGACCCCGTTTCCAAGAAACCATTGCTCGAAGCGCGCCGTGAACAACCGCGGCGTGACGGCTCGAAGCCCGAAGCATTTTCACTCGGCCCCCTGGGCGCGGGCTCCGACTATGTTGCCTTCTTCCACCACGCGGGGATCTCTTCGTTGAATCTCGGCTTCGGCGGCGAAGGCGGCGGAGTCTATCATTCCATCCACGACACGTTCGATTGGTACACGCGCTTTTCCGACGGCGACTTCCAATATGGGAAGACGTTCAGCGCCATGATGACGACTCTTCTCATGCGTCTGGCCGATGCGCCATTGTTGCCGTTCGAATTTCCCACGCTGGCCCGCGCTCTGGAAAAGTACGAGAGCGAAGTTGCGAAATTGGCAAACCGCCAAGCGAAGTTCGATACCAAAGAATTACGCGCGGAAATCACTCAATTGACGGCGGCGGCGAAGTCGCTGGAAAGCGTCTACTCCAACGCTCTCCATTCCTGGAAACAGCCGTCGCGAAGCAAGCTCGCGCAGGTAAATGAGATGCTCTATCGCGCCGAGCGGCAGCTTGCGCCGGAGCCCGGACTGCCTGGACGCAATTGGTACAAGCATCAGCTCTCTTCTCCCGGCCTCTACACCGGCTACGGCGCGAAGACGCTTCCGGGGATTCGTGAAGCGGCAGAGGCGGGCCGTTGGGAAGAAGCGAATCAGCAGGTGAAGGAAGCGTCGAAAGCGGTTCGCGCATTAAAGGCGGAATTGGTCCGCATCACGGCGTCGCTGCAATTCTGATGTACTACTACTCTCTGCAATCTTCGCAAGCCCCGAAGATTCCCTTTGGTTGTGGGGCAGATCTCCAGATCTGCGGAGGGGTCTCCAGACCCCGACTGCCCGTAGGAATTGGGAAGCAGCAGGGCGGCCGTTGCACGGCCGCACGGGATCTGGAGATCCCGTGGCAGGTCTGGAGACCTGACCCCACATGG
>JACPVQ010000051.1 GCA_016191645.1 Candidatus Solibacter usitatus | reverse complement strand
GTAGCTTGGAAGCATTGCGTGCGGTCTTGTTGGACGTTTTGGCTGCCCGCTTCGGTCCACCGGATGAGTCAGTCACCCACCGGATCGCAAGCATCGACTCTGTGGACGACCTCAGAACTTTGACCCGCCGAGCACTGGCGGCCGGTTCGCTTCAAGAGGTTGGCGTCTGATCAGGCTCACCTCGGAACAACGCAACTGAAATTCGCATCGTCTTCCATCGCGCCGCTTCCTTTGTACTTCGCCACCTGCGGATACTGGCACAAGGAATGTGCGCGAATCGGTTTTCCGCCTTGCCGGCCGCCTTCCAATCGAATCGCTCGCAACATCGTAGGCGCGACGCCTTCTTCCACCCACGCGCGCAAGGCTTCGAACTGCCCTAACGGCGCTGCGCCCGCTCCGCCGCCACAGTGGGCCACGCCGGGAGCAAGAAAGAACCGCAGGAACTCCGCGGTGTTCGCGCCCATCCGTTCGCTTACGCGGCGGTAATAATCGATGGTTCCCTGCGCGGGAATTAGCGGATCCGCCCAGCCATGCCACAGGATCGCTTTCCCGCGCCGTGCGCGGAAGCCCGATAGATCGGCGTTGCCGGTTCCAATCACATCGTGAAATTGCTCCACCGATTGATCGAAGAACTGCTCGAACGCTCCGCGCGTCAGCGTCGTCCAATCGAAACGCGGATTCTGGGCCAGAAAAAATTTCCACCAATCGAGCGTAATTCCCATCGGCCTTCCGGAGGGCGCGGAAGCGTTGGTCGCGTTCAATCCGCCGAAGTCCGCGCCCATGGGAAGTCCGTACCAAAGGAAGCCGCCGTCCACGCGGCGAGGCCCTTCCCAAATCGCCGCGACTACCGGCGCATCGGCGGCGCTGAACGTTTCGCAGCCTTCGGGCTTGGTTCCAATTAGCGATTTCACGTCGAAGCGGCAGCGCAACGGCTCATCGATCACGCCATCGGCGATGCCATCCGCACGGTCGCAGGCGGCGATGGCGGCGGCATTCGCGGCGGCGAATTTGCACGGCGCGGGATAGTGGTTGGCCTCTTTCATCACCAGTTGCCCCCACATCTGCGCGACGTGCAGCTTTTCCCAATTGATGGCCGGCGCGCCGGAAAACACACCATCATAATCGGCGGGATATCGCTGCACTTCCATTAACCCCTGCCGCCCGCCCGTGGAGCAGCCGTTGAAGTATGCGTATCGCGGAGCCTTGCCATAGAACTGCTCCGCCAGCGCCTTTCCCACCATCGTCATCTCATGAATGCCCACGTGTCCGAAGTTGCGAATGGCCCGCCAGTTGAGGCGGCCCTCGGCATCCAATGCGAAAGCGCCGCTGCCGCCGGCATGTCCGGCATCGGTGGACGCGGTGGCATAACCCGCCGCCGCGGGTCCGTTGAGACTTTGCGGGCCGCCGCCGGTGAAGCCTCCGCCGCCGTTACCTTGAAATCTGCCGTTCCAGTTTTTCAGCGGCAGGCGCACGAAGACCTGTATGCGATCGCCCGCCGGTGGATGCATGACCACGGCCGTTACGCTGCACGATGCTTCTTCCCGCACGGCCGATTCCACGCGCACTTCCGCGCCTGCGATGACCGGGCGCGCGCCTTTGAGTTCGTCACAGGAAATCACCGGCGCGGCTTCGCCATACAACGGCTTGGGTTGCGCAGCGCCGTACTGCGTCGTCACAGCCAACAGAAACAGCAGCATGAGAACCTCTATTGAAAAAGCAGATTTACGATTACATCCGACCCGGCCGCTGCATCGATGCCGATGCGCACGGTGCGCGCAGCCGCATTGTATCGCCACTGGCGAGGCGCAAGCGGTCCGACCTGTGCCGCTTCCGCGAACGCGCCGCCGTCCACTTGAACAACTTGCCGCGGTTTGTTCATTTGATAGACCACCCACTCATATCGCCGCGACACCTTTGACTCCACTTCGACGCGATAGATATCCGCCGCGGGCCCGGCATGCGCCTGCGTCCATTCGGCGATGTCGGGTTCGAGGAGGAAAAACTCGCCGCCGTTGGTGGGAAAGTAGTGCAGTTCCGTTGGCTCACCCGGTTGCAATCCGGCCAGCGGCACAATCGATCCGTTCTTCACCAATACGATCAGACCATCGGCGGGCACCGGCACATCCGCGTTCTGGCGGCCTTTGTATTGTTTGTGCGTGTTCCAATCGGTCCAGTTTCCCATCGGCAGATAGACGTTCTTAAGCGCTGCCGATTCGCAGACGGGAATCACAAGGAACTCATCGCCGAACATATATTCGTCGATGTGCTGTCCGGCGATGGGATCACGCGGGAACTGATGCAACAGTGGATGAATGATCGGATAGCCGCGGGCGCGCGTCTCGTCGGTGTAGGTAATGAGGAAATGCAGCAGGCGCTTGCGAAAATTGCGCGTCTCTTGCGCCATGGTTTCTTTCGCGCCCTCGAAAGGCATACCTGCCGAATCGCGCGCCGCCGGCGCGAACGCCGCAAGCCGTGCCGCACGGCGGAACGTCACGTCGTCCGCCGTACGATAGTTGGATAGATCGATGGCGGGAATGGGCAGACCGGAGAGAGTGGCGTGTACCAACGCGCGCGCGTCGCCGCATAGCGAAGCCTCTTTCAACGAGGTCACGCCGCGTGGCACACGCGGTCCTGAGATAAACGCGATCTCGCTTCCGGGAACTTCCACCGCGCCCGATGCGCGCAGCTTCCCGTCCCACATCTCCTTGAGGCTGGGGCCATAGTCGAAGTAATACTCCACGCGCTCCACGCCGCTGGTCGTGATGCTCAGCCGCTGCGAGTTCGTTTTCGCCACATCGAAGCGGAAAGGCGTCGGCGTTGCCATCCACAGCGCATATCCGCGGCCTGAAATGTAGAATGGCGTCGCCGGCTGCAAGACCAACCCGCGCGCATCCAATGCGTCCTGCGGCCGCGGACCGAGCCCATAAAAGCGTTCCGAGGCAGCCGCGTGAACCTGTATCTCCGCCTTGCCGTCGGCCATGCTCACGGACTCTTCGCGATACAATTCCAACGCGGGCAAACTCACCCGCAGCAGGCCATTCGGCGTGACATCGAGAAAGAACTCGTTGGTTTCCAGGCGCAGTCCCTGTTTGCTCACCGAAGTCTTGATGTCGACGGCCTTCTCCGCAAGCGGCCGCTTCGGAGGTCCGGCCAATCCGCGCCGCACGCGGAAGACCGATGGCGTGACGAACTCAATTTCCAAATCGCCGTTATCGAAACGGATAGTAAGTTGATTGCCTTTGCGCGCGCTGATCACGGGGTCGGCAAACAAAGGCGCGGCGGCAAGCAGCAGCGTCAGGATTCGCACAGCAACAGCAGCGCCTCCTGCTCTTCCCCCGTCACGCGCGCCGCGGTCTCGCTCACGTACACGTTCACTTCGCTGCGGATGCCGAAGCGTTCCAGATAGACGCCGGGTTCCACCGAGAAGCACGTGCGCGCGATGGTGCGGCGCGTGTCGTGGCTCTCCAGGTTGTCCATGTTCGCGCCCGTGCCATGCACTTCCTCGCCAATGGAATGGCCGGTGCGATGGACGAAGTAATCGGCGAATCCCGCGCCGCGAATGTGATTGCGCGCCGCATCGTCCACTTCGAAGCCGCACGGAGTCTGCCCCGCGGCGACCCGCCCTTTCACGAAGTTCACGGCGGCATTGCGTCCGCCTTTCACAACCTCGAAGACGCGCAGAATATCATCCGGCGCTTGCGCTCCGCAGAAACCAGTCCATGTGATGTCGTAATAGACCGCGCCCGGCTGTGTCAGCTTGGCCCACATGTCGATCAGCACCAGGTCACCGCGATGAATCGGCGAGTGCGCCTCGGCGGTGGGCTCGTAATGCGGATTCGACGCGTTGGCATTCACGGCGACAATCGGCCCGTGATCTGTGAACAAGCCGTTCGCTGAAAAGGAGTCGCGAATGAATCCAGCCACATCGTGCTCGCTGATGGCGCGTCCGGCGCGCAACGCATCCGAGACTTTCTCGAACGCCGCGCGGCGAATCGCATCGACGCGCCGCCCTGCTTCCAAATGCGACTCCAACTGCTCCGCGCTCCAACGCGATTCAAACACCTGCACCAGATCGGCCGACGATTGCACATCGACTCCCATGCCGCGCACCAGGTCGATGGTGCCCGCGTCCACCAGAGCAACATAGGGAATCTCGCAGTTGGCCGAATGCTGCATCGCAATGCGCTTCGCGTCTCCCAGCAACTTCGCCAGACCCGCGCGCATGGTCTCCCAACTTGAATACAAGTTCTTCACGCCGGGAAGAGCGTCCAGCATCCCAGGCTCAATGCGATGCACCAACGCGCAAGGTTCGCCATTGGCGGGAATGAAATAGTACCAGCGGCGCGTGGGAATGCGCGGCGCAGCGAACCGGAGCACGCGATAGGCCAGCGGATCGCGCACGTGGTGATCGTAAAACAACCAGCCGTCGAGCGAAGCTTCACGCAACGCTGTTTGAATTTCCGTAACCGCAAACATCTAACGCGCTCCTCCCAATCTGTTCACTCTCGGAACCAGCAACGCAAGCGCCGCCGCCGCCACTATCGCCGTAATGCCGACCACTCCAAACAAGTTCGGCAGCGGCAGCGTTTCGTACACGCCCGATACTCTTCCGCCAATGTAGTTTCCAATGGAAATGGAGAGAAACCACAAGCCCATCATGAGACCCGCCACGCGCTCCGGCGCAAGCTTCGTGATGGCGCTGAGCCCCACGGGACTTAAGCACAATTCGCCGAACGTGTGGAGCAGATAGGTGGCCGTCAACCACAGCGGGCTGACGCGAACGCCCGCTCCCAGCGACATCGCCGGCGGCACCAGAACCAGAAAGCCGAGGCCGGCGAACAGCAGGCCCCAGGAAAATTTCGCCGCGTTGCCCGGTTCGCGCGAACGCAGCTTGATCCACAGCAATGCAAACACCGGCGCAAGAGTCCAGATGAAGAATCCGTTCATCGCTTGCAGCCAGCTGGGCGGATAGTCCCAGCCGAAAATCCGGTTGTCCGTTTTTTCCGCAGCGAAGACGTTCAACGTCGACCCGGCCTGTTCAAACACGGACCAGAACAGGCACGCCGCCACGAATAGAATCGCGATGGCCACCAACCGCTGCCGCTCTTCGGCGTTCCACTTCGGCCCCAGAAACAGCCACGCGAAAAATCCGATGGTGAGCAGCAGCAAACCTCCGCCGGCAATGCGATTCACCGCTTCCGCCGTCACGTTGGGGCCGCCAAACAAGTTCAGCGCAATCGTACCCGCCAGGAGGAACGCGACCACTCCCAGCGCCATCCACAACTGCTTCCACATACGCGCGCGTTCTTCCGCGGTGGCAGCTACCGGTTCCGCTCCCGATTTGCCCAGCAGCTTCGTTCCATAGATGAATTGCCCCACGCCGAGAAGCATTCCCAATCCTGCCACGGCCATTCCCGCGCGCCACGAATAACTGCGCGCAATCAAACCGCAGGCCAGCGGCGCGAAGAACGCGCCCATATTGATGCCCATGTAGAAAATGGAAAAGCCCGCGTCGCGCCGCTTGTCGCCCTGCGCGTACAATTGGCCCACGATGGTGCTGATGTTCGGCTTCAACAATCCGGTGCCTGCAATCACCAGCAGCAGTCCGCAATAAAAAGCCGTCAAGCCGGGGACCACCAACAGCAGATATCCGGCGGTCATGATGAACGCGCCGTACAACACGGCGCGACGTTGTCCCAGCAGTCGATCGGCAATCCATCCGCCGGGCAGCGCAACCATATAGACAATCGCCGTGTACAGGCCGTAGATGGAACTTGCTTTCGATTGATCGAAGCCGAGCCCGCCGTCGCCCTCCGGCGCTTTCATAAAGAGGATGAGCAGCGAGCGCATTCCGTAGTAGCCCCAGCGCTCCCAGAACTCGGTGAGGAATAGTGTTGCCAACCCACGCGGATGGCCGAAGAAACGCGGATCGCGTCCGTCCGGTGTCGTTTGCGATGCCGTCATCGTCATGCCCCTCTTCGAAAAACAATCTTGGCGTTCATGTCCGCGACGCCGGCAATCTCTTTCGCCGCGGCGACGCGGAATGACAGTGCGTCGTCCAGCCAATCCTGGCTGGCGCCGTCCGCATGCTGCATGGCCGCCGTCACGGTGTATTCGTGACGCGCCAGCCGGCAGTCAAACGCGAAGTCCAATTCTAACAGGTCGCCCGTTGCAAACTTGCCCAGCGAAACGCCTTCAATGCGCGTGTTGGTTCCATAGACATCCATGCCCAGGCGATTGCGAATAAGGATGCCGGCAATGGGTTCTTGTGACGCGGCGTGGAACCGCGCATGCAGCCGGATGACGATGCGCGCGCCGCTTGCGATGTCGGTTACCGCTTGCTCGCTTGCATCGAGCAGGCGCAGGTCCGTGATGCGGCTGGTTCCGTCGCCATGGCGAAAACTGGTTTCGAGGGGCGCGGGCTCCTTCGCCTCGCCCGCGCCATTGGTTTCGTGAACCATGCCGACGTATCGATTCACCACGTCGCGCGGAAGCCCCATCGCCTCCACGCGGCCATTCCACAAAAACACGGCGCGATCGGAGAGCCGTTTCACTAATCCCAGATCGTGCGACACGAACAGCGTCGTCACCTTGCGCGCCTTCAGCTCTTCGAATTTGCGCACGCAGCGGCTGGCGAAGATCGCATCCCCCACCGACAGTGCTTCATCGACAATGAGTATTTCGGGATCGACATGGATGGCGGTTGCAAACGCCAGCCGCACATACATGCCCGTGGAGTACTCTTTCACCGGCCGGTCGAGAAACTCTCCGATCTCGGCGAAGGCGGCGATCTTCGGAAATGCCCGCGTCATCTCCTGGCGTGAAAGCCCCATGATCTCGCCGTTCAGGAAAACGTTTTCGCGTCCCGTGAATTCCGGGTTGAACCCCGCGCCGAGTTCCAGCAGCGCCGCGATGCGTCCCTCCGTCCGCACGCGCCCGCTGGTGGGTTGCAGAATGCCCGCGACGATTTGCAGCAGCGTGCTTTTGCCCGAGCCGTTCGGCCCGACAATGCTCACAATCTCGCCGCGCTCCACGGGGAAGGAAACGTCCTTCAACGCCCAGAAATCGGAATGCCGCGCGCGCGTGGAAAACGGAAGGTTCTCCAGCAGCCGGTCCACCGGCCGCGGATACAGCTTGTACACTTTCGAGACGTGTTGAACGGAGACCACAGACTTGTTTGAATATAGCAGTCCTGCGGAGTGTGGCAGATCTCCAGATAATGCGCGATCTCCAGCTGACCAGCGTCGTACCGGAGACAACATGCCTCGCTCACCGTGACGTGATAACCTCCATGGGTAGCGGTATGCCACCGGTACAACAGGACAATGCGACATTTGCGGCCGCGCAGGGACGTGAACTGTTGGATCGCGTGATTGCCAGCGCGGATTTGAGCCGCTCTCCTCGTCTGCGGCAATTGTTCGAGTATCTTTACGAGAAGAGCCTGTGTGATCCGGGTCTACGGGACGAATTGTCAGGATGTTGCACGCTCCCTTCCATTTCGCCCCGTAAAGGAGAATCTCCCGTGAAACAATTCTCTCGGATGGCGTTTTGGGCGACCTGCGGTTGCCTTGTTGTTGCGACCGTTGCCTGCTCCGGCATAGCGCCTACTGATTCAAGGTCCGCAGACGAGGCGGCGATTCGCCAAGCCGATGCCGCGTCGCTCCAGGCCATTGCGGCCAAACAACTGGAGGCCACAGTTTCCTTCTATGATGAAAGTGCCTCCCTGTTGATTCCGAATGCTGCGATGGCAACAGGCAGGGAAGAGATTCGCAAGGCCTGGCTGCAGATGTTCGCAGTACCTGGATTCACACTTACACCCAAAATAGCGAAGATTGTGGTGGCCCGTTCCAGCGATTTGGCCTACGTGCAAGGAACCTATGAGGCCACTGCGAACGATGCCAAGGGAAAGCCCGCCACCGATCGAGGCAAGTTCGTTGTGGTCTGGAAGAAGCAGGCCGATGGGGCGTGGAAGATAGCGGCTGACATCTGGAACTCTGACCTTGCGCCCAACCCAGCCAGCGAGTAGGTTGAGTTGCACCAATCGGTGAAGATTGAGCTGACAACCTGTCGGTGACCTTGGTTGCCGGCGTCGCAATTTTTGTTCCGGTTGTGGGCTCGCTATTGGCGATCGTGGACCGCGATCCGGGCAGGTGGTCCCGATGGCTCGGCACCGGCCCAGAACAAAGTGATTCTCATTTTGCCATCGTTGGAGACAGTCATCCAATACGTGCCCACCACCGCGCCGTCCTTCTTCTTCGCCTTGAATACGGCGCTGTTCGGGCCAAGCCTCGTGCCGGCGATCAGTTCTATTCCCGCAGTCGATCCAATCATCGGATAGTCATTGCCGTCGAGGGCGAGTTTGCAAGTTACACGATACTTCGTGCCTTTGGCGGTCACGTTGTCCTCGATCATGACGAACAAGCCGTCTTCGGAGATCAGGCTGATGACTTGAGACTGCATGATGGGAGACGAGGGAGATTTGTCGAGGTTCAGCTTCCAGACCCCGAAAAACGGCTCGTCAGCGCGCTGAGCGAACGATAGACTGGCGATCACCGCAACGAAGGCTGCGGCTTTGGCAGGGATCCCCATGGTTACCTCCTTGAGTCGCTGTCGTCTACAACTCTACAACTTGCGCTTAGTCCGTGGTGAGCGACTGCCGCGGAAGGGGGGCGTGATGCCTCTCTGACCGCGTGACGTGATAACCTCCATGGGTAGCGGTATGCCTCCGGTCCAATATGACATCGCAACATCTCCCGCCGCGCAGGGACGTGAACTGTTGGATCGCGTGATTGCCAGCGCGGATTTGAGCCGCTCTCCTCGTCTGCGGCAGCTGTTCGAGTATCTCTATGAGAAGAGCATGTCTGATCCGGGTTCTCCGCCGAGTGAAGAGCGAATTGGCGTGGATGTGTTTGGGCGCGCGCGCGGTTACGATACTGGGAGCGACACCATCGTCCGCGTCCAGGTCTCGCAACTTCGCAAGAAGCTGGAACATTATTTCCTGTCCGAAGGCGCGGCGGAGCCTTTGGTCATCGTGTTGCCAAAGCGATCCTACTCGCTCGCCGTGCTCCCGCGCAAACAGGTTCCGGTTCCGAAAGAGTTGGAGGAATCGGGGAGGGGCCGCGGGTTGAGGACTCTTACGATAGGTCTTGCCGCCGCGCTGGCATTGAGTCTCATACCAATGGCTTGGTTGGTTCAGGAGAATGGCCGCTTGCGCGTGCGCGCCTCACAGGGGCTGGGTCCCACGCCATATCGCGATCACTTTTGGTCGCCCTTTCTAGCCACCGGACGCCAGTCGCAGATTGTCACCTCCGACGCCAATGTGATGGCGCTGTGCGATTTTCTCTACCGAACATTGACTCCCGCCGAGTACATCGGCAGCGGATATCCGGCGGCTCTCATCGATGCCGAGGTGAAAGATCCATCCACGCGGCGCGTACTGAAGAGTATCTCCTCCAACTTCGTCACCAACATGCCGGATCTGCGCGTGACCAGCCGGCTTTCGCCGCTCGCGGCTGCCTTGGGAGGCCGCATGAACGTTCTCTTTGCGCGCGATTTCCGATATCAGCCGCAATCGTCCGGAAACCTGATCTTGCTCAGCCACAGAAAAGCGAATCCATGGGTTTCCTTGTTTGAGGAGCGATTGAATTTTCAGTACGAATTCAACTCCACTGAAAACCGGGCGGCCATCGTCAACCGTTCGCCTTTGGCGGGGGAACAGGCACGCTATCCGGTGGAATGGGGAGTGCAAACCTACGCCGTGATCGCGCATCTGCGAAAACCCGTAGGAGAAGGTTCCGTTCTGCTACTCGGCGGCGCAGACACCGTGGCGGTGGAAGCCGATTCGAATCTGTTAACCGATGAGGGGCGCATTCGCGGGCTGTACACACGGCTTGGAATTACCACAGCCGGCCCGGTGCCCGATTTTGAGGTGCTTCTCAAAGCCCGCCTACTGCGCGGATCTGTGCGCGATTACGAAGTGGTGGCGCATCGCGTGCATTCCAGAACCAATTGATTCCAATATCCTTTGCACGGTGATTTCACGAGAACCCATTGTGATTCTCGAAGAATTTACTGGCGCCAGAACGGCGCGGGAGGTATTGTCAACTAACGTGCTTGCGGGTAGGTCTTGGAACTGGAACACATGAAACGCATCCTTCGTCGCAATCTTGTTCAGACTCTTCTCTGTGGAGCGGCGGGCGTCCCACAGTCGAAAGCCGCGGCCGGACCGTTCTTCAGCCGCCGCATCGACGAAATGACCAGCCGCGAAGTGGAATCCTATATTAATGACGGCGGGGATTTGGTGCTGATCCCCTTCGGTCCCGTCAGCGGGCACGGTCCATTCATTCCCATGGGGATGCATGCGCACTGGGCCAACGCGTTGAGCGTGCTGCTGGCGGAAAAGGCGAACGGTCTGGTCTTTCCCGCCACCTTCACCTGTTTTGCCGGAGCGACGCGCACCTTCCGCGGAACCGTTTCGTTCACCATGGAAGAACAGATTCTGGTGTTGAAGCGAATCGCCAGTACGCTCCACGCCGCGGGCTTCAAGCGCACCGTTCTGGTGGCCGGAACCAACCCGGAAGACGTCGGCGGGATAATTGCCGCGCGCGCCTTGTTCGACGAAACCGAAGTTCCGTACTATTACCTGCAAGGTTCGCGCATCCTGGACCAGCCGGAGATCAAGGCAATGTACGCGGGGTATCCCGGCAATTTCGGAGAGACGGTGATCGAACTCGCCAGCCTGCGAATTCTTGGACGCGAGCGTCCCATCCCGGTTCCGAACTGGACGCGCGAGGCGAAGCCCGCCAACAACAGCGACCAGCCTCCCGAAATCGCCGAGGATATGCGTCAGATGAAGAGAGTAGGCGCGGTGGGCTGGCGCTATTTTGAAGAGAAACACCACGGAGGGTCGGGTACGGCCGGCATGATGTTCCGCGGAAAGTCCGACATTGATCTGGCGGTGCAGGTGCTGCACAAATGCGCCGAACTGGCTCTTCCGGCGTTGCAGAGTTTCTCGCATTATCAGAAATGGCTGGCCGACCACCCGATGGAATACATTCGGGCCAAAGATCGCTTGGAGGAGAAGTAATGAAAATGAAATCACACTTGCTGCAATGCGTAAGAGTTGCACTTGCCTGCCTGCTGGCCGCGCCTTTGTATCCGCAATCGAGCACGGGCAGCGTCCGCGGCACCATTCGCGATCAAAGCGATGCCGTGATTCCCAACGCCGCGGTGACCCTGATGAACGTCGGCACGAATGTCCGATTCAAAGTGGCAACCAATGCGGCGGGTCTCTACGTTTTTCCGGCGGTGACCCCTGGACCCTACCGGCTGCTGGTGGAATCGCCGGGACTGCAGAAGTTCGACGCCACGGTGACGGTGCAGGTGCAGCAGCCCACCTACGTCGACGCCGTGTTGAACGTCAGCTCGGAGGCTGTGGTGGTGTCCGTGCGAGATGTGACGCCCGTGGTGAAAACGGAGATGTCTTTGGGCCACGTGCTGGACCGCAGAGGGATTGAGCAGTTGCCCATCAACGGACGCAGCATCGTCAACCTTCTGGTCACGGTTCCCGGTCTGGAAACGGCGCAGATCCGCTCATATGGCGTTCGCCAAGGAGCGCACGATTTCATGCTCGATGGCGCGGCGCTCTCCGATCCGGTGGACGGCGAGGGCGCGAACATCCGTCCGCCCGGCCTCGATACGATTCAGGAGTTCCTTGTGGAGAACAACGCTCCTTCCGCGAAGTTCAGCCGGCCGACCAGCATCATTATGACTACGCGAAGCGGCAGTAATAGTTGGCATGGATCGCTATTTGAGACGCTGCGCAACAATGCGTTCGGAAAAGCTCGCGCAAAAACCGATCTGGGAACGCTCCCCACTTTGATTCGCAACGAGTATGGCGGAACCATTGGCGGTCCCGTGCTCATTCCGAAACTCTACAACGGCAAGAATCGCACGTTCTGGTTTTTCGCCTACGAAGGTTTTTCCAATCGCAACCCGGGCTCCGCTTCCGGCGCCGTTCCCACCGCGGAGCAGCGCAATGGCGACTTCAGCCAAACGCGCGACTCGCAAGGCCGGCTGCAAGTCATCTACGATCCTTACACCACCAACGCCACAACCTGGGCGCGCACTCCATTTCCGGGAAACACGATTCCTTCCGGCCTGCAAAGCCCCTTGTCGAAATACATCTATGCGCAAATTCCCATGCCGACTTTTCCCGAACGCAATCCGCTGTTGCTTTCCAACTGGTTTGGCCCCGGGCCGAGCAGAACAAATCAAGAGACGATTACTGCGCGCTTCGATCACAGCTTTACCGACAAGGACAAGTTTTACGCGCGCTACACGCAAGGAAATCAGACACGCGCCGCTTACGCCGGAGGAACCATCCCGTTGTTGGACGGAGTGGCCAACTACACGGTGCGGCCGGAGACGAATCATAGCCTGGCTCTATTGTTGAGCGGCTCGCGTGAATATGCGGACATCCTGTCCGGAGATCCGACGGTCTATTATGCCGACACGCTCGGCACGCCGAACCCGTTGCGCGTTACGGGGTTCCCCGTCATCGGCGGCTTCGGTATCGGCGCGGGCAACTACTTCCAACCGGCCAACCGCCGCACGCGCTGGCTGACTTATTACATTCTGGACGACAACGCCACCAAGGTGAAGGGCAAACACGAGATCCAGTTCGGCGCCCACATTCGATTGGACCAATGGAACATTCTTCCGCAGCAGACTCAGGCCGCCGGCAATGTCCAATTCAGTACGCTGGCTACGGCGCTCTGGGATGGCGCTTCGCGAACATCGCCCGCGGCCACGCCGCAAACCGGATTCAACATGGCGAACATGTACCTCGGCGTCGCCACCTATTCGAATAACCTGCGGAAAGGAACGTGGTACACGCGCAGGCACGAGAACGCGTTGTACCTTCAGGACAATTACAAAGTGTCCGCGCGGCTGAATGTGCGCGTGGGCTTGCGTTGGGAATTCAGTCCGTTTCTGCGCGACAAGCACGACGTAGCCGTGGGATTCGACCCCAAACAACGCGCCTATGTGCTGGGCCAGCCTCTGGAAACGATGTACAAGTTAGGCGGCACTCTTCCATCCCTGGTCAGCGGGTTGAGCACGCTCACTGGCGCAAAGTTCATCACCTACGATCAGGCCGGGCTCCCACAGGCGTTGGTGCATGGCAGCTATCGCGATTTCGGTCCCAGTGTCGGCTTCTCTTATCGCGCGCTGGACGGCCGGAAATCTTTTGTCATGCGCGCGGGCTTTGCTACGAAATTCTATCCGGAAGCGCTGTACACGTGGAACGATACGATGACGGGAAACACGCCATTCAGCGCCACGTATCAAAACAATTCGACGGACCCTGCGCAAACGCCGGATGGGATTTCGAATTTCGCGTTGCGCTCGGCGCCTACCGTCATCGCAGGCAAGAACAGCCAGAACGCGGTTTCACTGGAGAGCGCGCGGGGGCTGACGAGAACATCGGGAACCATCACGTACTTCAATCCCGACCAGCCGACCGCCCGCGTGCATACCTGGAATTTCACATTGGAAAAGGAAGTGCTGCCGCAAACGGTGTTGCGCATCGGCTACGTCGGCATGCATGGAACCTATGACAATCAATCCTATCCGGTTGCGCAGACCACTCCGGCCTACATCTGGTATGCCACGAAGGGAATCGCTCTTCCCACCGGCGCCGATGCGAACGTTCTGCAGAAACCTTACAATCTCAATCCCGATGGCTCAGTCGCATCGAGTGTTTTCGGAACCGTGCAGTAGTTGAAGAGGACTGGATATTCATGGACGAACGGCATTCAACTGGAAGTGGAGCATCGCTACAACAAGGGATTTCAATATCAGTTCCAATACATCATGCTCAACGCCATGCGTCTGGGCCAAGGTGGAGGCGGGCCGGGCGATCCGGTGAATGACATCAACCAGTATCTGCCGGGCACCGTTCCCACCGATGTCCAGGAACGTCACCGGCTGCTCGACTACCGCCGTGAAAGCGATACTCCGAAGCATCGCGTGCGGGCGAACTTCATTCTCGATTTTCCGGTGGGCCGCGGCAAATGGCTCGCCAGAAACAGTCACGGGATTGTGGAGAAGTTCATCGGCGGATGGCAACTGAGCGGGCTCACCAGCTTGCGCAGCAACTGGTTCACGCTGTCCAGCAACATGTATCCTACCGGGCAAAAGATGGAAGCTTACGGCTATCGCTATCCCGTTCAGGACTGCACGGCCACCTCTTCCACGGCCGGTGCCCCAACGGTTTGTACGTCCGGTTACTTGTGGTTCAACGGATATATTCCGGCGAATCGCATCAATAGCCGCACCGCCGATGGAAGGCCGAATGGCATCATGGGTGTTCCCGACAATTACAAACCAATGTTCGCTCCGCTGATTCCGCAAGGCACTACCGCGCGGCCCGCGAACGCTCCCGCCGGCACCGACGTCTCGCAGTTTTGGGATACCAACACCGTTTGGATTCCGCTGAAGGATGGGACCGTGCAGCGGACCACTTACGCACCAGGCACCAATCCGTTTCAAAACCAGTACGTCCCCGGCGTGCTTACATGGGGATTGGATGCGGGTCTGATCAAGAACTTTCAGATCAGGGAGAACATCAATCTTCGATTCAATGTGGATGCGTTCAATGTGCTGAACCACCCGGGTACGCCGAATGCCATCAGCGGCACCAGCGGCGTGTTGAGCACGTTTGGCGCGGCGAATGGCGGGCGCGATGTGCAGTTCTCGCTGCGGCTGGGTTGGTAACGCTAGACGTCGTGTTGATGGCCGGCGCTGTAGCCGCCGTCCACCGGCATGGCGATTCCGGTGATCCAGCTTGCGGCATCCGATAACAGGAAGACGATGGCGGCGGCGATCTCCTCCGGCTCGCCCATTCTTCCCAAGGGATGCATCGCTTCGATCCTGGCGCGGCGTTCGGGATCTTCGAAGATGGCGCGCGTGAGCGAGGTTCGCGCGAAGCCGGGACAAACGCAGTTGACGCGAATTCCGCGCGAGGCGTAATCGAGAGCCATGTTGCGCGTGAGCGCGACCAGCGCGCCTTTGGAGGCGGTGTATGCCGCGCGGTTTCGCGTTCCGGTGAGCGCCACGGCGGAGGAAAGGTGCACGATGCTGCCTCCGGCGGGCATTTTCGCCATTGCTTCCTTCGCTACAAGATAGACGCCTTTGACGTTCACGTCCATCACTGCATCCCAACCTTCTTCGTCTTGAGCGGCAAGCGGGAAGCGCCGCGCGATGCCCGCCGAATTTACCAGGCCATCGATGCGCTCCACATTGGCGAACGCGGCACGCACCGATTGCGCGTCGGTGACGTCGCAGTGGATGCAATCGCCGCCCATGTCCAATAACAGCAGCGATGCTCCGGCCTTGGCGCAGAGTTGCGCCGTCGCGCGGCCGATGCCCGAAGCAGCGCCTGTGATGGCGATAGTTTTCCCGGCAAGCGTGATCATCGATTAATAAAGGACCCAACCGGCATCGACATTGAGGGTTTGCCCCGTCATGCCGTCGCTCTCCGGCCCGGCGAGGAAGGCGCAGACGCGCGCGACGTCGATGGGTTGCAGACGGCGCTTGAGGCATTGGCCGTTGAGGAAGTCGCGCTCCTGTTCCGCGCTGACGAAATGCTTCTCAGACTCCGTTTGGATAGCGCCGGGCGTGATGCAATTGACGTGGATGTTGCGTTCGCCGAATTCTTTCGCCAGCGCGCGCGTCAGACCGACGACGCCGCCTTTACTCGCCACGTAGTGGCTCATCAGCGGCGGTCCCAGAAAGAAGGTCACTGAGGAGATGTTCACGATCTTGCCGCCGCCCGCCGCCAGCATGTGCGGCAGGGCAAGCTGCGTGATGCGAAAGAGTCCTTTCAAATTGATGTCGTGCATCTGGTCCCATTCGGCCTCGGTCACTTCGAGGAACGGTTTGCGCGGATAGATGCCGGCGTTGTTGATCAAAGCGTCGATGCGGCCGAAGCGCGCGATGGCGGCGGCGACGGCGGCGGCAAGCGAGGCGTGATCGCGCATATCGGCGGCGCATGCGAGCGCTTCGCCGCCTGCAGCGCTGATGCGCTGCACGCTTTGTGCAGCGCCGGCGGCATCGCGGTCGAGCACGACAACCTTGGCCCTCCGTTCGGCGAAGAGAAGGGCAGTGGCCTCTCCGATTCCGGCGGCTGCGCCGGTGATGATAGCGACTTTGTTGTGGAGCAAATTATGAGTTTACAAAATTGGCGACTTGAAGTTGGCGATGGCTTCGGATGTGCGTAGAGCGCGATTGTAGAGGCGCAGGCGTTGCACCGGATTGCCAATGCGAAGCAGATTGCCGCCGTTTGCGCCGCGCAGATTCGGGCTGAAGCGGCCCCAACCGAATTGCCGCGCATCGCCGCCGTCGTTCAACTTGCCGTCGATGACGAACGTGATGATCTTCGGTCCGCCGTCGACGATTGCCACGATGTGATGCGTCTTCGACGTCGCGAGCATGCCCGGATCAGACGTCCATCGATTTTCGGTTTGGCCGTCGTTCAGTATTAACTCCACTGAGCCGACGGTGGAGGTTCGCAGCGCGAAGCCTTTGCCATCCGGGCCGCGATTGTCCAAGAGAGTTTGACCGGATTCGAAGCGCATCCAAACGTCTATGGAGAAGCCGGCGCGCAGATCATCGGCGGCGAAATCGGCGCGGCGCGAGCGTTGCAGGAGGAGCGGCAGCGCCGGGGCGGCGACCTCGGTTGGCGTCGACGCGCCCGCCGCGGGCAGATTGACCAGCAGCCCCGCTTTCGCAGGTGTTGCCTTTGCGTCAAACTGCGACCACAACCCATGGAGCAAAGCCGCGTCGATCTCGTGCACGCGCGCGACATCCTTCTGCGTTTCCGTGAAGTAGTACTTGCCGCCCTCTTCCACAAGGTCGGGATAGCTCATGCGAATGAGCGGATCATCATCGTAGAGAACGATCTCGGGCTGCGACCAGCGAATGATTTTGCCGCGCGGCGAATCGGCCTCCACTCCGCCCACCAGCCACACCGGATTGCGATCTTCATAGGCGATGGTGCGGCGTCGCGGATGTTCGCGGATGAAACGCCCGCCGTGATTGTGAAACCAGTAAAGGAATTTGCCGTTCTCCGCGCGCCAGGCGAAGTTGGCTGCGCGCGGGTGCTTCATCAGGCGGCCATCGGCGTAACGCATGTACTGCGGCGGCTCCCAGGAGCGGCCCGCGTCGCGGCTGTAGCTGAAGGCCGAATGTCCATCAATGGTGCGGTAGACGCAGAAGAACGATCCGTCGCTGAGTACGGAGAAACTCTGTTCCTCGGCGATGGGACCGCCGCCCGCGGGCGTGCGCAACCCTACTTCACCCTCCGGCCAGGTCTCCCATTCGAGTTGTGACGGATCGCGCTCCGTGAGCATGTTGCGGCTGCGCAACAACACTCCTTCGGACGAAGTAAAGAAGCCCTCGCCGAAGCCGCCCACTTTGTGCAGCGGCACGTAACCCGCGCCCCCGTGCGAGAACGCGCGGCCCACGTTCCAGAAGAACTTGATGGTGCCTTCGTAGGGGTTCTTGAGGTCAATCTCGAAATCGCGTTGCAGGATGTCGTAGCGCTTTGCCGACCAACTGCGGCCGTGATCATCGCTGAACTTGAAGACGAAATGGCCGAGGCTATCGACGCGCCGCACCCATCCGTCTTTGTACGCGGGCTTGTCGCCAATCACCTGCCGCAGATTGTCGGTGTTGTGGTTGTAGAAAACATAGATGCGGCCGTACGGCACTTTCAACAGCACGGCATAGGATGCTTCGGGGCCGTTGGACGGTTCGACATCGACAGCCTGCGACCACGTTTTGCCGCGATCGGTACTGCGCCGCGTCACCACGTGCTGTCCCCCCGCGCCTTCCAATCCCGGACCGGTGGTGATGACGCAGAGCCACGCGCCGTCGGCGGTCTTCACGATGTAGGGCTGATCGGAATAGCCCTCATCGGGGATGATGTCGCCGGACTTGATGTTGCGGCGATCGACGATTTGCGCGTTTGTCAGAGCGCAGGCAAGCAGCGAAAGTGTGATCCAACGGGCCTTCATGCTATGCATTATCAACTTTCGACAATGCGATTCGCCATGAGGCTGGACAGTTCTTTCCGCACGGAGAGCGGGAAGCGCTGGGCGAACTCGTTGAGGCGCGTTGTGTCGAGGCGTGAGAAATCCAAGTCCAGCAACACGCGC
>JACPVQ010000050.1 GCA_016191645.1 Candidatus Solibacter usitatus | reverse complement strand
CCACATGCGCGCCGCGTTGCTCAACTTTCAGGTCTTGCGCCGTGAGCCGCGCGGCATCGACCGTGACCTTCGCGGAGGCGCTGTCGAATGCCCGCTTACCGGCGACGAACCGGGACAGCGAAACGGACCCTTCGATTCGCGGGTCCTTCAGAGGATTGAGAATGGTTCCTTCAAATCTGGCCGCGCCGCCGTCGAGTTGGATGGGGAGTTCGGCGGGCGCGTTTTCACTGAACAATGCTGCGGCGGGAAGGAAGTCGTTGAGATCGGCCGAATCGACGCGCACGCTCATGCGCTGGTTTGGCTCGCCGCGAAAATCAACACGCGTGCGCGGCGTTTTTAAATAAGACGGAGCAAAGGAAAGCAAGGGAGGATCCTGACGGTATTGCAGGCTGAGCGAACCCGCGAGCGGCGTTTTTCCTTCGGAGGGCTGGAAGGCCAGATTTGTAGAGACGGCCAAATTGGACGCGCCCTCGGGCGACAGATTTCCGGAGACCGAAACGGGGCCGGAGACGGTGGAGGACCAGGCGAGAGGACGCGGAGTTTGCCCGAGGACCTCCATCTCTTCGAGCGCGAGGTCGGCGATTGCGCCGGTGATATCGAAGGTGCGCCAGTTGCGAATGGATGCCTCGCCTTGAAAACTGCCGCCGAGCGCCTCGCCCGCGATGTCGCGGAACTGAGCGAGATCTTTTGTCAAGGCAAGCGTGGAGCGAACCTCGATGCCGGTGATGGCCCACAGCGGTTGGCGCACGGCCAATGCGGTGCCGTGAGCAACTCCGGTCAACTCCGGCCCGTGCTCGTCGGCGGTGAGTTTGCCCTTGTAAGCGACTCTGCCTTCCGGCGCGACGGGCAGGCGGAACAGGTTTTTGAAATCGGCGACGGCAATGTCCGCGATGGCATCCACTTCCACTTTCGGAGAGCGATAATCTTTCATCCAACCGGAAGCCTGAATGTTGGAAGTACCTTTGCGAATTCGCGCTTCCTCAAAAACGAGGCCGGCTTTGTCCATGGTCAAGCGAACGCCGGCGTCCACTTGCACCGCGCCGATTTTGCGGTAGTGGAAATGGAAAGGAGCGGCGGAAACGACACCGCGGTAACGAGGGCCGTCCAGTTCAGCGGAGAACTGCACACTGAGCTTTTCGGCGCGGAGGTCGAGGGGGAATCTGCGTCCATCGTAAATGAAGAGTCCGTCTTTGAGAAAAAACTTGCGCGCGGATAGCGAAACGAACCGTTCAAAGACGGTTGGACCGGTGCGAACCTTCGGCCCCGGAATATTGGTGCTTCCATCGGGATAGGTGACGATGCGGATGTTGGGGCGATCCACTTCGAGCACGGCGAGATAGGCATCGCGCCGGAAGAAGGAAACGACGGTCACGCCGGCGCGAATACCGGCGACGTGCGCGAGCGGAGGATCGGATGAAGGTTCTTTACCGCGGAGGACAAAATCGCGAACGCTGAACTCAAGGCGAAGGGCGTCAAAATCGAATTTTCCGATCTGCACCTTGCCGCCGGTGGCGCGTTCGGTCTGCTCGACGATGAGCTTGCGCATAGAATCGCGGGCCCACTGCGTGCGAATGACGACGAGAAACGCGATGGCGACGAGCACACCGAGCGTCAACAGCGCAGCCAAAAAGCGCAGGGCCCATTTGCGGAAGGCGGTCATGGGGATTCTCCGGCAAAGGCGTCCGGGCGGATGCGAATACGGGCGTGTGAGCGCGCCTCTTTCAGCCATTCCTCGCGCGCCTGATCGGTCTTGACGGTGAGGATGATTTCTTCGATTTCATCGGCGGCGTCTTCCAGAGAAGGAACCGGTTTGCCTGGATTGGCGCGCTGCCACGCGGGGGCATACTGCTTCTTGTAGTAATCGGCCAGCTCATCGGATGCGGCCTGCTGCCCGCGGCGGAAGCGGAGATCGATGAACTCCAAAGATCGGACCATCTGCTGCAGGAATTCGTAGAGTTCCTCTTCGGAGATGCTGTGCGAAGTCAACTCGCGGCGCAGAGCATCGGCGGAGGGGAAGCGCGTGAGGATGGATTCGCGCGCGTATTCGCGCACGGCGCTCATGGCTGGAACGGGATAGCGCGTGTCGTCCATCTCTTTCCACAGGAGCAGGCGCGAGATGAGCACTTCGGAGGCACTGCGCTTTGCGTTGGAGGAAACGATTGGTTCGACGTTATCGAGAAATGCGGAGAGGCGGATCTGCTGGATCAACATGCTCTCCGTGACTACTTTGCCGTCAATGGTGAGGGCAATGCGATCAATGATTTCGGCGCAGGCGAACAACGGCAGCAGAAGCAAGGCGAGAAGTTTGCGCATCAGAATGCCTGCCCCAGACTGAAGTGGAATTGAAAACGGTTGACGCGCTGCGAAACGCGTTCGCCGAGATTGTTGATGAGATCGTTGATGGAACCCTTGTATCCCTGGAAGGCGGGGGCGTTGATTCCGTAGGCAAAATCGAGGCGAATCGGCCCAATGGGCGTACGGTAGCGGACGCCAAATCCTAATGCGTGAACCATGTAGTCGAAATCTTTTTCATCGCGCTGCTTCCAACGGATGGACATTTCACTCAAGCCGGAGTAGACGTTTCCGGCGTCATGAAAGAGTACGCCGCCAACGTTGTTACCCAGCACAGGGAAGCGTAGCTCGGTTTGATTGAACAGAAGGGAACGGCCACCGACGGGAAAGCCGGTGACCAGGTCGCGGGGACCGGCCTGATTTTCCGGAAAGGCGCGATGAGAGACCGCGCCGCCGGCGAAGAATCGCTCCGGAAGAGGGATGTCCGCGCCGCCGTAGTTGCCGATGAATCCAAACGTCGTGTTGCGCGAAAGAACCAGATCGCGAGTCAAGCGGTGGTAGCTGGAGTTGCGGCCCAGCAGACGTCCGAAGGAGGGCTCGCTGAGGAAAACCTTGCTGGCCATGGACAGGTCGACGGAAAAGTAGCTGCCGCGGGTGGCATTCAAAGGATCGTCACGGTGATCGCGAACGAGGGTGATGGCGGCGAGGCCGACGCGAACAGGCTGCGAAAAAAGTGGAATGAGGGCGGGATCGATTTTGCTTTCGGTGGTGGAAACGCGGCGGACGACAATTCGGTATTGCGCGGAGAGGGCGCGCGAGAAACGCTGGCCCACTTGGAGCGCGCCTTCAAAGCGCCTGGAATTAAAAGTGCGGACGTTGCGCGAGTCGTCGTAGAGAGCCGTCAAGGTGAGGCTGAGATTCTCGCGGTCCTGAAATTGCGGCGCAAGATAGGTGGCCAGGACGCGACGCTCGAGCGTGGAAAAACGAGTCTGCACGCCAACGGTATGGCCGAGTCCCATAAAGTTGAGACGGCTGACGCCGAGGGAAACGCGCGGAGCGAATCCGGAAGAGCCGGCGGGCGCATTCAAGCTGGTGGCGCTGCCTCCAAAGCGGCCGAACTCGGCTCCAATGCCGCCGTTGACGGAGTAGCGGCTGCCTTCTTCGAGGTGATAGAGAACGAGTTTCTCGCGCGTGTTGCCGAGCGGATTCTGAATGGCCATGTCGACCTTGGCGAAAATGCCGAGATCGTAGAGACGCCTCTGGCTGAACACCATCGCGCCCAGGGAGAGCGGCGCGCCGGGCCGCAGGCTGATCCTGCTGCTGACCAGAGAGCGCCTGGTGCCGGAGAGGCCGTTGATGGCAACGTCGCGCACGAATTGCCTGCGCCCTTCCTGAACCACGTACTTGACGTCCATCATACGCGGGTTGCGCGAAGGCGTGGAGAGGATGTCCATGGTGGCGTTGGGATATCCAGCGGCATTGTAGAAGTTCAAAAGATTGTCACGGTCGGTGGCTAGGGCGAGCGCGGAGTAGGGTTGATTCTCATTCGCCGTGACAAGCGACAACACCTGCGCATAGAGCTTCAGATCGACTCCGGAGATTTCGAGACTGTTGACGAATACCTGTTCTCCTTCGACGATTTCAAAGGTAACGGCGACCTGCCGTTCCTTGCCGCCGAAGTTTCTCTCCACATTCGACCGGACGCGTGCGTCGCGGAATCCATTGCCGCGGTAGAGGTCCTCGATAGCGGATTTGTCGCGGGCGAGAATGTCCTCGCTGTAGCGGCCGTGCTTTTCCGCAAGAAGCCGCGCGGGAAGCGTGTTGATTCTTTCACGAATGGTTAGCGCGTCAAAGTACCTGTTGCCTTTGATGTCGACGCGCACAACCTTGTAGCGATCCCCGCGCTCCACCTGGTATTCGATGGTCTGCTCGGTTGCGGAAGGGGTGGCGCGTGTGAAAGTTACCTGCGCGTCGAAGTATCCCCGCGATTGAAAGTATTGCGTGATCTTGCGGCCGCCTTCGGCCAACAGATCCTGGTCGACGGAATGCTCCTGATAAACAGGCACCAAGTCGCGCAGCGCTCCTTTGGACAATTTCGCGCCGGGCGCGGTGACGCGAACCAGGGGACCGGCGTTGATGTGGAGATGGGGCGTGACCACGTCCTTGTCAGCGCCGACTTCCAACTGCTTGAGATCGACTTTGGAAAGCAGGTAGTCGCGCTTCAGATAGGCGCGGCGAACACGATCGATGCCTTCCGTGGTGAGTTGATCACTGACCTGATGCCAACCCAGAAGCCCCCACCAACGCATCCAATGAGTGGAACCGAGAATGAGTTTCTCGGGCAAGCGGAAATCGCCGCCGATTTTGGGACGCGAGTAATAGGCGCGATCGCCGGGGTCGATCACGAATTGCACCTGGACTTCAGAGTGTTCGGGATACTGTTCGACCACGGACCGAATGTTGGGAGCGTAGTAGCCGTTGGCCAGGAGGACGGTTTTCAGACCCTGCGCGGCGGTGTCGAGCTGCTCTTTGGAATAAAGCGAGCCCAACTCCAACTTGGTTGCGCTGATCAATTGTTCGCGATTGGGCGGTTCATCCACGCCATCGACAGTCACGCGGCCAATGAACCAATTCCAGGTGGTAATGAAAGTGAGAACCACCTGGCCATCGCGCAGAGTTGCCGCGGCCCTCAGATCTTCGTAGCGGCCAGTGGCGTATAACTTCTGGATGGCATTGCGGACCGCGGCTGCTGTTAAGGATTGCCCGGGCGAGATGGATGTGATTAAAGAGAGTTCGGTTATGCTGAGCGGCTGCCCGTCAGGTTCAAACCTGATTTCGGCGACGGGCTTGCCCTCGAAATCAAGGGGCGCGGCGACTGCGAAGAGGACGTGGCTCAGGAGCAGGAGCGCGAGCCGGCAGAATCTTCCACGGGAAGCCACTTGCACCCATGATACCCGATGGCTTGGCGGGGCTCATCTCCCGCTACCTTACGGCGCGGTGGTCTTCGGCGTCTCCGCTACGGGCATCAAAGCAATGGATGCCCAGGCGGTGGCGGCCATGGAGATCCACTGATCGTGGCCGTGTGGAAAGCCGCTTTCAAAGTACGGTTGGAAGCCGAAGGCGCGCGTGCGGACATGCCACGATCCATCCGCCTTCTGCGTTCGCAGCAGGTAATCGGTGCCGCGCTTGTAGGCGGCCGATTTCACCAACGCCGGACTTGCCATGGAAATCGCCGATAGGGCCAGTCCGGTGGCGTAGGCATCGGGCTGCATGTCCGGAGTCTGTGCCCAGCCGCCGCCCACCCGTTGCTGCTTGAGCAGAGCGGCTGCGGCCATGTCGATGTCGTTCTGAGCCGCTGCCAACCAGGAAAGACCAATCAGCTTGAACGCGTGATCGTCTCCGGTCCATGCCTTCGTCGACATCAGATACGATTTCGCTTTGGCGATGCTCGCCTCGGCGGCCTTGGTCATGGAAGGGGGAGCGTACAACTGAATGGTGCGCGCGGAAAGAGCCGCGGCGGGAATTCCGTCCGAACTCAAGGGAGGCCGACGGTCGCCGAGCGGCCAGTGACCATCCGCGTCCTGAGCCGCGATGAGGCATCGTGCGACGCTATCGGTGAGCAGGTCTCCTTTGTAATTCTCCTGATGCATGGAAATCAAGGCATATGTTGAGGTGGTGGACATTCCCGGAACGGAGCAGTAGGCGGAAAGCAGATTCTCCCGGAAGGGGGTAAGCAAAGCGGATGAGTGCTTCACCATCTGCTGGTTGACGTTGGCTTTTACATTGAAGCCGGTCCGTGACGCCACGTGCAGAGCAACCATGGGAATGGATACGTTGTGACAGGAGATGCAGCCCGATTTCGGAAAGAAGGTGGGAGCGACCGACTCAAGCATGGCAAGGCTTTTTTGCACAGCCTCCTTGGGATTCTTCAACGTGCCGCTAACGGGCACCTGCCTGGGTGGCAGAGTGGCACCGGGAATCAACCTCACAATATCGCGCTGCGCGCCAATCCTGGCCCAATCCGCCGCCGTTCGACCCTCCGTGTCCTTGGCCTTCGGGTCCGCACCGGCCTTGATCAGCAAGCGGACCACTTCGGGATTCTTGCTGCGTGAGTTCACAGCCATCATGAGCGGAGTGAAACCGCGATCGTCGGCTACATTCGCCTGCGCTCCGGCATCCAGGAGAAGACGGACCGTGACGGGATTGCCTTCGTAGGCCGCCAAATGGAGAGATGTGTTGCCGCTCTTTGTTTTCGCGGTTGCTACCGCGCCCTTCTGCAACAACATGCGGACGCATTCGTCGCAATCGGCGGCGGCGGCGCCCATCAGACCCGTTGCCCCGGTTCCAGCCTCCACTCCTCTTTTAATCACTTGTTCCATTACGGGAGGCAATGCACCCGGCGGCGGCATAGGGCCGCCTGCCAAGTTCAGTTGGGTGGCAGCCTTCGCACCCGCATCCAACAGGATCTTCAGGTTTTTTGCGGAGCCGGCGCCGGCGGCGACCATCACGGCGTCGGAACCAGTCTTGTCGACGGTATCGATCTTGGCGCCTTTCTCCAAAAGGTAGCGAACGATGGCATCCGCGCCGCGAATACCGGCTGCGAACATTAAGGGCGTTCGGCCTTCCACATTTGCCGCATTCACGTTTGCGCCGCTCTCCACCAACAGCCTGATCTTTTCCAGATCGGGCATAGCGCGCATCAGGGCTGTGTGGCCGGCGTTATTCGCAGCATTCACGTCGGCGCCGCGCGATAGAAACAGTTCCAGGGTTTCGCGCGTAGAATAGACCGCCGCGTGCATCAGTGGGGTGTTGCCTGCGGCGTCCTTCGTCTTGACGTCCGCGCCCTTCTCTATCGACTCCTTCACCTTTGCCGTATTGCCCGAACGCAACTCTTCCCAGAGGTTCTGCGTTTGCGCGAAGCTAACGCCACAAATCAAGAAACCAAGAATCGTCTTCATAGCGCCTCCTACTAGACCTTAAGAGGGTAACAAACGCTTTCCCGGGGTTCAAGGATCGTGTATGCTGACTGGAGTAGAGGAGGGCACCTTGCCACAACATCGCCGGGAATGGCTGGAAAACTGTATTGTCCGCGGACTATTGGTCGCGGGCGTTCCCATGTCGCAATCGAAGCTATTCGGCCTGTGGCAGGAGGGCCAGTCAAAGGCGCAGAAGCCGACGCCGGCTGAAGTGCTCGGTCCATTCTTTAAGAAAGGTGCGCCCAACACGCGCGCCATGCGCAAACCCGGCGCACCGGGTTTCCCGATGCATGTCACCGGGAAAGTGCTGAACACGAAAGGCGAACCCGTGCGTAACGCCACCGTGGACGTTTGGCATTCCGACCACGAGGGACTCTATGACGTTCAAGGCTACAAATACCGAGCGAAGCTGGTCTTGGATTCGGCGACGGAGTATGCCATGGACACCATCATGCCGGGGCACTATCCGGATCGCCCCGCGCAGCACATCCACTATCTGATTGCCGCCCCCGGCTACAAGACTCTCATCACACAACTTTATTTCGCAACGGACCCGTGGTTTGAAGGCGACGTGGAAAAGAATTACAAGAAACGCAATCTGGTGGAGAACCGCGAACTGGTGCGACCCGTGCAACTCTTCGAGAAGGGCGCTCCGCACGCCGCCGTCACCTTCGATATTTGCCTTGAGAAGGCATAACATGACATTTCTGACGATGTTTGCCGGCGCAGTGGTGGCGTTGGCGCAGACCTCCGCGGGCGACCGCGTGCTCACAACCGATTCCGAAATCGGACTGGTCTCGTTTGCATCCGATGGAAGCGTCGCAGGCGCGGGCCGCGACGGAGTAGTGCGTTTTTGGGATGCCAAGACCGGTGCGCTGAAAAGAAAAGCCGCGTGGAACAAGGAAGACATGGCGGCTCTCACGCTTGCACAGGGCGCAGGCTCCATTGCCGCGGTGGGACGCGACGAAGCAATCAAAGTGTGGAACCTGGAATCGGGCCAGCAGAAATACAGCGTCGCCACCAAGGCGAACCGGGCGCGGGTCATCGCGATTTCCGCCGATGGCAAATCGGCCGCCGCCGGGGATCGAGACCACAACGTACGCGTCTACGATCTGCCCACCGGGAAGCAGAAATTCCTTGTACCAGGCGGCATCGGCGAGGTCTACCGGCTCGCTTTTTCGCCCGATGGGCAAACGCTGGCAAGTTCGAATTCCGATACCGATCTTCGTATCTGGAACACGCGCTCCGGTGAATTGCTGCGCAAAATCGAAGAGCTGCCGGTGACGATGTTCGCCGTACTGTTTTCACCTGACGGAAAGTTTCTGGCGACGGCGGGCGTCGACCGCACGGTCTACCTTTGGGACACCAAGACTTGGACCGTTGCCCGTAAAATCAAGGGTCAGCCGGAGATGATCTCCTCGATGTCGTTTTCCGGCGACGGGCGCGTTTTCGCAACGGGCGGATTCAGCGAACTCTCCAACCGCAGTCCGGTGAAAGTGCTGGCATGGGATACGGCGTCGGGACGTGTGTTGAGAACCGTGCCCGCCGCGCGGCAGGTAGCATCGTTGGCGGTATCCGCGGACGGAGGTTGGATGGCGGTGGCGGAGCAGGAGAAATCGGTGCGCTTGTGGAAGATTTCGAAGTAGCTCAGGCGCGCAGAAGTTGATCGATATCCGGGACTACTAGCATGCGCTGGTCCGCCTGGTAGACGCCAAGAGCGCGCGAGTCATTCCATGGAACGCCGGCAGGCCAAGGATCGCTGGCAAACGGCACCTGACGCATTCGCAATCCGGCTGCTCCCGCGATTCCCAGCAGTCCTGACAGACGGCCGCCGTCGGCCGCGATTCCACGGCAAATCAGAATTCTGGAGGTATTGGCGAGGGGGCGCTGTTCCATTCCCAGCCAGCATGCCAAGTCAACGACAGGGATGGGCGTGGTTCTCCAACTGGCAATTCCCAACAGAGACGGCGGCGCCTCCGGAACGCCGGCCATTGCCAGGCGCTGGCCTACTTCGAGAATCTGTGTCATGCACAGCGCGAATCGCGCGCCATCGTCATCGTCCGCATCGCGCAGAGAAAAGGTGAGAACCCGGCACGTTGCACCGCCGCCGGCGGCAGCCTGGCCAACCTGGTGGCGCGGCGGAAAAGTTTCCTCGCGCACGCGCGGCGCGCTGCAACTCAATTCCAACAGAATGGAATCGTTTTCCACCACGACGGAGGCGAATCGGGTAACGGCATCGCCGCAGGCCGCGGGTACGGGAAACACGCACGTATCCGGCACATCTCTGGATGCGCCGGCCTTATCCACCAACACGCCGCCGAGGAAACCGCCGTGACGAACTACAACGATCGCCTCGTGGCCGCGAATCTCAGGGGTTCTGTCCCGTTCCAGGAACGGCCAATAAACAGGTGCGCGAATGCCGCCGACGTTCATCCATCCGGCGATGTGATCCTCCGCGGAGGCGTCCTCCATTCGATCCACGCCACGCAGCCCATCGACGCGATCGCTATCGATGTAGAAGGCCGTTCCGTTCCATTCGTAACGAATCAACCGGCGTGTCATGCGTTCCCTTCAGGAGCCTGCGGCACCAGGCGTCGAACCGTTTGAATGAGTTCCTCATCCTGGAAAGGTTTGACAAGGTAGGCGTCCACGCCGAGTTCCCGCGCCCGTTTGCGGTGCTTCTCACCGGCGCGCGAAGTCAACATCACGACCGGCGTGCGCTTGTACTGTTTCATGCCGCGCACCGACGAGACCAGATCGAATCCATCCATGCGCGGCATTTCGATATCTGTGAGAATTACGTCCGGCTCCACAGAGCCGCCGTGAAGCATTTCCACCGCCTCCAGGCCGTCCTTCGCCGCATGGGAAATCCATCCCGCGGAAGCTGCGAGATTCACAAGCGCCCGCCGCACAGTGGGCGAATCGTCGACAATCAGCACGCTCAATTGGCGCACCGCCGCCGTCCGCGGCTCCATTACATACAGCGGCCGGGACAACGTTAACCGCTCGTCCAGAATGTGATTTGGATTCAGAATCAGAACCACGCTTCCGTTCCCCAGAATGGTCGCGCCGCTAACTCCCGGCACATGCCCCAGGATTGCCCCGATCGGCTTCACAACCACCTCGCGGGCTTCCAGCACATCGTCTACCAGCAAGGCCATACTCCGGTTGCCGGCGTGCAGCAGCAGCGCCTTCCACTTTCCGTCATTCGCGTCCGCAGCGGGGATTCCCACAACCTCCGTCAAATGAATGGCCCTAATGGTGGTAGGACCCATCCGTAAGAACATGCGGCGGCCGCCGCGTTCCAGTTGCTCCGGTTCCAGGCGCACCACTTGCGAAACGGCGGTCAAGGGAATGGCATAGGTTTCCGTACCACACTTCACCAGAATGACTCTCGACAGAGCCAGCGTGAGCGGAAGGCGAATGGTGAACGTGGTTCCGATGCCGGGCAGGGAGGAAACGGAAACCGTTCCATTCAAGCGGCTCACAGTCTGCCTCACGACGTCCAGGCCGACGCCGCGGCCGGAGATCTCATTCACTTCGGCATTCGTGCTGAAGCCCGGCAGAAAGATGAACTGGAACAGGTCCTGGTCCGTCATTCGATCCGCTTCCTCGGCGGCGAGGTAACCTCGCGCAATCGCCTTGCGGCGCAGACGATCGGTCCCGATGCCCGCCCCGTCGTCGCAGATATGCAGAACCACCTGCGCTCCCTCATTCGACGCCTTGATGCGAACGGTTCCCCGCTCCGGCTTTCCGGCGGCCGTTCTCTGCGGCGCCGGCTCCAGGCCGTGATCCACGGCATTGCGCAGGAGATGCTCCAGGGGTCCGGCGATTTCATCGAGCATCGCCTTGTCGAGTTCGGCATTCTCGCCTTCGATCAACAATTCAGCGTCTTTGGCGCGTTTCTCGCAAGTCACTCGCACCGTGCGGTGCAGGCGGTCCGACAAAGTGCGCAGCGGCACCATGCGCAACTGCAGAAGACGCTTCTCGACATCGCCCGCCAAGGTGCGCAGCTTCCGTTCGAATCCTTCGAATTCCAGGCCGAGGTCTTCCAAATGCGATCCCGTTCCGCCCAGATCCGCGGTGGTCTCCGCCAGATCGCGCGACAACAGATGGAATTCCGTGTAGCGATCCATTTCCAGGCTGTCAAAGCCGGCCGCGTCTTCCGGTTCCGGTTTGAGCGTCTCCTGGCGCAGCGCCTCCGTCTCATATTCCGATTGCAGTTTTCCCGCGATCCGCCGCAACCTGCCGACGGACATTTTCAGCTCGGCGTTTTCGCGCCGGTAGGCCGCCAGGTGTTGCCCAAGCCTGGAGCGGTGGATCACAAGTTCCGAAGCGAGCCGCACCAGCTCATCGACGCGTTCCACCGGAGTGCGCACATAACTCTGGATCTTCGCGACCGTTTCCACGGAATGGGCGTTCGACGTCACCAGTTCCCACGGGACGCGGGCCTTTTCCTGTCCGAGAAAGGAATCGTAACCAGCCAGCAGCATGGGGAGCATTTCCGCCCTCTCCCCGGCCAGACCCCTGGATGCCAGGGAGTCAACGAGAATGTCATGGGAGGAAAGAAGAAGCTGCATGCTCCCATCGCCGTTGTTGAGCCTGCCCTCCTGGAGAGCATCCAACAGGTCCTCCATGCGATGAGCAAGGTGGCTGGTCAAGGCGAGACCTACGACGCCGCTTGCGCCTTTGAATGTGTGGATGCTGCGGCGCAAGGATGGTACGGTGTCGCCGCCGGCGTCTCCGGTTTGCAGCGCGCGCAACAGCTCTCCCGAATTCCGCAGATGTTCGTCGGCTTCCTGCTGGAACGCCTCCCACAACTCCGCGTCGGCTTCCAACTGGTCGTGAGGCCCGGCGTCATAAGCGGCGGGTTCGGCATCGTCCCGGAAAAGTTCCCGCCAGATCGCCTCCGCCTCTTCGGCGCGGCCGGCGAGCAGGCCGCCTTTTCCGCCGCCTTCAATCGACTGGACGACAATGTCGAAGGTATCCCGCAGAAGGGGCAGGAACGCCCGGTCCCAAATGCGCTCCCCTTCCAGGACGCCGTCCAGCATACGCTGCATCCAGGCGTTCAAACGGCTGGTGGCCATTAGACCAGCCATGCCGGATGCGCCCTTCAGCTGATGGACGGCACGCCGCAAAGGCGCAAGGGCTTCCGTTCCGATGCCGCTTTCCATGCTGGACAAGCAGTCTGAAATCTGCGCGCACAACTCGGCCGCTTCTTCGCGGAACGCCTCCCACAAATCCGGATCGCAGACCGGCTCGTCCAGCGTTTCTAAGGTAGCTGTACCCTGGCGCACGCGCTGCACGGCGCGGCGGGCATCCTCCAACACGGCGGCGTGGTCAGGCCGAACCTGGTACTGGGCAAAGATCTCCGAGAGCTTGCAAAGACAACCCTCTACTTCGTCGACGAATCCGTCCAGTGCAGGCAGGCTATCCTTGCGGGTCATAATTGGATACCGCTGACGATCCTAGTCGCCTGCTTCCACCGGCAGCCGGAAGCGTTGCATCGATTGGCGTAATTCTTCGGCAAGAACCGCCAGTTCCTGAACGGATTCGGCGGCATGTTTCGCGCCGGCGGCGGAAGATTGCGTGTGATGGGAGATGTGCGTCATGCGCTGGGCAATCTCCTCCGAACTCGCCGCCTGCTCGGAAGAGGCTTTGCTGATGCTGCGAATCAATTCCGCCAGCTGCGACGATACGGATTCAATCTCGCCCAACATGCGTCCGGCGGCGTTGGCGAGATTGCTTCCCTGCACCACTTCGCGCGTGGTCTCTTCCATTGCGCCCATCGCTTCGGCGGTGTCGGCCTGCACGGACCGGATGAGCGCGCCCACTTTTTTGGTTGCTTCGGTGGCGCGTTCGGCCAACCGCTCCACTTCTTCGGCAACGACGGCGAAGCCGCGTCCCGCCTCGCCCGCCATGGCCGCCTGGATGGAAGCATTCAAAGCAAGAATGGAGGTGCGGTCGGCGACGTCGCCGATCAATTGCACAATGGAACCGATCTCCTGCGAGCGTTCCCCAAGGCCCTTGAGCCGCTTGGAGGTTTCCTGAACATGATTGCGAATACCGCCCATGCCGGAGATGGTCTTCTGCACGGCGTCCGTACCCTGTCTTGCTTTCGCATAGGCTTGGTCGGCCACCGATTGCGCCTCGCCGGCGGTGGAAGAGACCTCGCGAATGGTGCGCGCCATTTTTCCAATGGAGTTGTTCGCTTCGGCCACCTGTCCCGCCTGGCGCTGGCTGCCCGCGGCAAGTTCCCCGGCCGTGGCAAGCACGCGGTGGGCCGATTCGCCAACTTGCGCCGTGGTTTGATTGACGTTGCGGACAATGCCGCGCAACTCGGAAATCATATAGTTGAAAGAATCCGCGATGGCGCCGGTCACTTCCACCGAGACTTCCGCTTCGTGCGTCAGATCGCCCTCAGCCACGCCGCTCATTTCGTCGAGCAGTTTTTGGATGGAGGTCTGAATGCGATTCCGTTCATCGCGCGACTGGATCAATTGCAGCGTCTCGTCGAGCATGGCGTTTAAGGAAACCGCCATGCGTCCCAGTTCATCCGTTCCCAGAACGGGCACGCGCACGTCCAGATTCCCGTCGCCGATCTTTTCAAACGCCTTGTTGAACTCGCCAATCTGACCGGTGACGGAACTGGTGACGACATACACGCAGGCCCCGGATAGCAGCAGCACCAGCAGGACGAATCCCAACTGCACGTACTTTTCCCGCGTCAGCCGTGTGATGCGGTTCTCGAAGATTTCCCGAAGGGCGGGCAAAGCCCGGTCGTAGAGGGCGAAAAACGCGACGCCGGCGCTGTTGGCCGCATGCGGGGACAATTCGGCGTTCCCATCGCGCAACTGGCGCAGTAAAGCGTCCGCCTGCTGCACGGCCGCTGTGGCCGCATTGCCGAGCTTCGGTTCCAATGAGGCATTGGCGGTATAGGCGACTGCCAGGCTGCGCTGCATGGTCTGCACCAGGGCGCCGGCAAAATCGGCCTGCACACGCGTCTGCGCGTGATCCTCGTAGCCAAGGCGCGTGATTCGATCGGCAACCTGTGGCAATTGGTTCACCACGGCGTCCATCACATAGTAGGAATCCAAACCCGGATCCATGAGCAGGGTTGACTTCACTGCGACATACCGCGTCAACTCGAGGATCTGCCGCATCAGGCTGTTGTGCGCATCGAGGTTGGCTCTGGAGTCGAGGCGCGCATCGTTCGAACGCAAGCCGCGCCAACTGGCTTTGATCGCCGCCATTTTGCCGGAAGTCTCCAAAGCGGAGTGCTTGACGCTCATTGCTTCGGCCGCCCCCACGGCGCGGTCCATCGCTTCCCGCAGCGTTTCCATGCGCGCCCGATCGATGCCGTCTCCAATGAGCGCGGCATGCGACGCCCCTCGATGCCAGACGACGTTCTCCTGCAACGACCGCAGCGTGGCCAGATATTCAATCCCCTTGATTTCATTGGCCGCCAAATCGATTTGCTGGTTGCGGGCCTGCAGGAACAGCGCCGACACCACCAACGCGGGTACCGCCATGATGGCCAGCACGATGGCGAACTTCCTGGCAATGGGCAGGTTGTAGAACAGGCTGGAACTTCCGGATGTTGACGCCATGATGCCTCCTTCTTCTTCGGCTCTCAATTTTCTTCGCCAGGATTTTGCAGCATACGGAACTCCTCCATGGCGTAAAGACCATCCGTGTCCAAAACGTGCAGGCGGCGTTCACCGCGGCCAAATACGCCGCGCAACGGACCTCCGCGCGCCGCATCATGATTAGCGTGCTCCAGTTGCTGCGCCGGTATGCGGCGAATTCCTTTCAGCGCATTTACAACGAGTCCGGCGCCAGGCAGAGAATTGCGCGGACGCAAATACAAAACCCTGCCGCCCAACTCCGCCGCTTCTTCTTCCAACCCAAGCATCTTTTGCAGGTTGAAGATGGGAACTACTTCGCCGCGCAGATTCGTTACACCGGAAACGAACGAAGGGGCGTTGGGGAGCCTGGTGATTTCGCCGGCGCGGCCGGCCTCGGCGACATCCAGCAAGGGAATTGCGTATTCCGAATCGGACAGCCGGAAGATGATGTGATCCTCTCCGCCGTCAGCCCTTGCGGGTTCGGCATGTGTTTCCACCCGCCGCACCTGCGGAATCCATTCCCAGTGCGGCGAGTTTCGCAACCTTGCGTCCATCGCGCGCATGAGAGTTTCCAGCGGCGGTTGCGAACTGGGCATGGAGGCCGGCTCCATTAATGGGGGCCCGGCAACTTCCGGCTCGGCGGCGAGAAGCTCAGCCAGCATTTCGTCCATCAGTTCGAAAGCGCCGTCTGCCGGCCCGGATTTGCTTTGTTCCCATTCCATCATCGTTGGCACCTATTGCCTGCAATCAGGCGAAGCGAGTCAGCATCTGAAGCAGCTCCGCTCTTTGAAACGGTTTGGTCAAATATCCATCGGCGCCCTGGCGGATGCCCCAGTACTTGTCGGAATCCTGATTCTTGCTGGTCAGGAGAACGATTTTGATATTGCTGGTGGCGGGCGTGGATTTGAGCTGGCGGCAAACCTGAAAGCCGTTCTTTTTGGGCAGCACAACATCCAGCAACATCAGATCCGGGCTGGTTTCCCCCGCTTTGCGTATGGCCTCCTCGCCGTCTTTGGCCACCGTGTAGGTATAGCCGTTGTCTTTGAGGAAGCTGGTGACAGCTTGCAACTCGGTGGGACTGTCGTCCACCACAAGTATCGATTTCATTGCTACTTCTCCCCGCCTGTAAACTTCCCCAGCGCTTATGCCGACTGGGGCACATACTTGCGAATTGTCTTCAAAAGAATCTGCGGATCGAACGGCTTCGTCACATAGTCGTTGCAACCCGCAAATTTACCGCGCATCTTGTCGAACAGACCATCTTTTCCCGAGAGCATCACGACCGGAACTTTCTTCGTCATCGCTTTTCCGCGGATGTTCTTGCAAACTTCGTAGCCATCCATCCAGGGCATAGTGATGTCCAGAAGGACAAGATCGGGAATCGCTTCGTTTAACCGGGCCAGGGCCTGCTTACCGTCTTCGGCCACCATCACGCGATAGTTGTTGCGTTCCAGAATTCCTGAAAGAGCCTTGCGGATGGTCTGGCTGTCATCGGCAACCAGAATCACTTTCCGGAACTGCAGCTGATCGAGAATGTTGTTCAAATTCCAGTCTCCGCGGCGCTGCGCCATGGCGGCGCGCAGATAAGGAATGGCAGCGCTGGCTTCGCGCACGTTTAGATGCCCAAGGGCCAGGTGGATGTTCGTTTCCAGGCCGCGATTGCCGCCCATCGATTCCATTCTGCCGATGGCTTCGCGCACAATTTTGTCGCGGATGCCTTCGTTGCGCGCAATCTCGGACAGGTCTTCCAGGACGGTGACGGCGTTGCAGTTGACGCATTTCCGCAAGGCAACTTCGGAGGCGTGGCTGCAGAAAGGGCAGTGCCAACCCCTGGCGCTTTGTGGAACAGGATCGGCCGCTGGATGGTTATTGGAGCGGGCGGGCGCGGGCGGGGGCGGCTCCACACGAACCGGCTTCGGCGTTTCCGCGACAACCACAACTTTCGTCACAGACGCCGGTTCGACATGCGGTTGCGGTTCCAGCAGCGGTTTTGGTTCCGGTTTCGGTTCCACTTTAGGTTCGACAACTGCCGCCACAGCCGCGGGAACTTCCGGTGCGTGGCTGCTTCCGTTTGAAGGCGGGGCGGCCGCAGCCTGACATTTACTCATCCAGGCGATGGCCTTCTGATTGTCAGGATTGATGCGCAGGACCTCGCTCAGGTTCCGCGCCGCCTCGTCCGCGGTTCCCGCCAGCGAAGCGCGCCACAGCCAAGCCAATTCGTTGCCGGGATTCAAAAGAGTAGCCTGCTGCAACAACCGCATCGCCAGGGCCTTCTCCCCGGCTTTTGCGGCAGCTACGGCTTCCTTCAACAGGCTTCCGTCTTGCGCTTGGAGCATTGTCTCCTTCAAATTCCTGACCGTCGCGGGACAACCCCTGGACCACGTTGGGATTGGCTATTGCGTGTTCTATCGTTACTAACGGAGAATTCCGGCGTTTCATGTATAGGGGGAACACCTCGATGTCCCGGCTGAAATCATGGAGTACGTGTGGAACCTAAGGTGTTGGCTGACTATTGCGATCAGGCAAATCAGCCGTTATAGGGATTGGATAGCCATGAGATCCACCGTAGCTACGGATATCGCCAACTCCTGGACCTCGCATCCAACCTTGCCCAACGTGTTGGTGGTGGCCCCGGAAAGCGCTCCCTACGTGCAGGTGCTGGAGAGCATGCGGGAAGACGCCAGGCATGCCTGCGAAGTGGTGGTAACGCAATCTCACGATGAGGCGCTGCGCGTATTGCGCAGGGCGAACCTTGCGGTGGTAGTGATTGACGACCCGCCATCCGAACCCGGCGCGCTGCCACTGATACTGGAGGGCCTGTCGAAGGATCGCCCGCCGCGGTTTGTTGTGTTCACCGCAACGCCCGATCCGCGGCGCGAAATCTCATCGGGCGCCCTGAGCGTCGTCAATCCGAACATGGTGGGCCGGTCTCCGCGCTCCACGGTGCTGGCCGCGACGGACGCCTTTCGTTCGCAGGACGCGGTGAGCACGCGTTTGCTGGATCTGATGCGCGCGGCATGCAAGTTTCCCGATCATGCGTGGCTGCGCATTCGCGGGGACAACGGATATTGCGGCGATCTTTGTTTGCGCGCGGGGGTCGTTGTGTACGCGGAAACGGGTAATCTGGTGGGAGAGGCGGCGGCGATGTCTCTTCTGTCCTGGGGCGCCAGCCAATTTGAGTACCGGGATGTCCCGGTATTTCTGAAACCCAACATGAGCCGTACGGTGATGTCCCTTCTGGATATCGTGCCGATGACCGCGAACCCCCTCGCTGAAGAACCCGCCGATCTCAGCTTTGAGGAACCGGATGCACTCTCCTTCGGCGATTCGTTTGAAGACCCCGCATCCGCGGAGCCGTCGTCCATGCAGTTCGCCGTGCCGGAAGCGTCCAAACAAGCTGAGGTGCAAGCGCCGTTCCAGGCCTGTGCCATCATTTCGCAGTCCGGCGATCATGTGGAAAAATCGTGGCCGGAATCCGCCCTCGATTCTTTTCCGGCCGCCGATTTGCGCTGGCTTTATGAGCAGGCCCGGCGCTGCACCGGCGAGACCCCGTTGCAGTGCGTGAACGTTCATGCCGCGGGCTATGTGTTGCTGCTCACATCCATTGAGGGGGACAGGCTGCTTGCGGCACGTTCCACCGAGCCGGTAGCGGAGCAGGAATTGATGAATCTGGCGGGCAGACTCAGCTCCGTTTCAGAAGACGCTGCGTGAGAGATTGCCGCGAAGGCGAGAATTGCGCAGATGCAGCGGCAAGGTAAGGGCGGAACTCCTTCGCCCAGTAAGCCAGATATCCACTTTTTCTAATTTCCGACAACGTCTGCCCATAATGATCCAGCAGACCGGAGGCTATTACATTGCCGGTGGTCTTGGCCGCATCCTGCACGCAGCGGGAAATCCACAGCAGGTTGTTTGGCAAGCCTCTCACGGCAGCCATCGCCATCACCGCCGAAAGCTCCCATACCGGCCGGTTTTCCGATTTCGCCGCCTGTTGCAGCTCCGCCCATTGCCTTTCCACCGTTTCCATGCTGGGAAGTCTGGGGGACGGCAAGGTTGCCGCGGCCTTTCGCAGCTCCCGCAGATCCTCGCGTAACTGGGCAATCTCCAAGGGCGGCATGTTTATGGTCTCCGCCGCTTGTCCCGCTGTTTTCTCCAGCCCATCCAGCACCTGGTCCATCGTTTCGAAATTCGTATTTTTGTCCAGAAGCCCTTGTTCCTTCCAGCTGGCGGAGATTTCCTGGATCAGATGACGGCCCGACCCGGACAGATCGGCAAGGGCGGCCAGCACCCAAACCGGCGAGGCGCGAAACAGCAGAATGGAGGCAAACTCAATTCCGTTTCCGGCTGCACGGCGAGCCAGAAAGTCGGAGGCGAGGCTGGTGTCCGAAGGGTAGGTTCCCTCAACTTCCCCAATTCTTTCAATAAGAAAGCGAAGCGTCGAGGACACCAGGGAGCGATAAAGACGTGTCCGGCGCAGCGAACCGGGCAGCACCACGTCGCCAGCCTCGCGAACCAGCCCGCCGGCAAGCGCTGTCAACGAACGGACCACACGCTCGGGCAGGGAAAGCAGGTATCCGGCGGCAAGAGAACCCTTCACAACCGCATCGTATCATGTAGCTCGCGTACCCCCTAGGTACTATTACCCATTCAACTCATAGTCCTCTTGCCGCTCTCGTCCGCAAGGACGAAACTGGATCAAGCGCGGGTTCAGCACCGCGTGCGCATTATTGAGGAGCAGAAATTGGATCGCACCGAACTTGATCTTTGGACACCGCGCGAGGTGGCAAAGTTATTGGCGCTCGTCGAAAACGAGAAGCGCTATTATCAGGGCGTCCTCGCGGAAATGCCGGCTCCGCTGGCAGTGGCGGATGGGGACCTGACACTGGCTTCGGTGAACCGCGCCTTTCGCGCAATGTTCCCGCGCAAGGGTTCCTCCGATAGCAGCGCCGGCCAGAAGATGGTTCCGGAAGCCTTGGCCTCGCATGTCAAAGGGTTTTTTGAAACATCGGACGCTCTGAGCGAAGTTACCGTACGGCTTTGCGCCGCCGAGGAAAACACGCTTTCCGATTGGAAATTGTTACTTGTGAGATTGCCGGAAGGGCAAAGCTCGCACCGGGAAGTCCTGCTGCTGCTGAAGCGCGCCGGCGTGGAGAGTAACCCACTGGGGCGGCTGCTGGACGAGAATGGCATGGCGGCCTGGTCCATGGATGCGGCAAGTTACGAAACGCGGTTCTGGAATGACGGCGGCAGTGTGCGCGAAAAAGCGGATTGGGGGGCGAGAATCCACCCCGGCGATGCGAGTCGAGTGCAGTGGGTCTATGAAGCGGTCCTCGAATCCGGCACTCCGGCGGTAGTGGAATATCGCGCGGCGGCGGCGGATGGCAGCGTGCGGTGGCTGGCGGATTCCATACGGCCGGACAAGAAGGCCGGACAAATTGATGTCGTCACGACGACGGAAACCATGCGCCGCGCGCGCATGAAGCAGTTGATTCAAACGCGCGAAATGCAGGCCAGCATGCGTTTGGCCGGTCAAGTAGCGCACGAGTTCAACAACCTCTGGATGATTGTCAACGGTTACGCCGAAGTGTTGGAAGAGCGGTTGGGGAACGATGCGGAGGCGCGCAGCGGACTGGATGAGATTGTGAAGGCCGCACAGCGGGGCATCGATAGCACGCGGCCGTTATTGGAGTTCGGAAGGCCCGCCGCGGTTCAGTCCAAACCTTGCGACCTGCACACCCTGGTTCAGGACGCCAATCTGGATGTCGATATGCGGCTGGCTGCCGGCGGCGCTCCCATTCAAGCGAACGCGCAAAAAGTGGTCAATGCATTGGGCATGTTGACGGCCTTCGCGCAGGCTCGTCTGAAGCAGGGAGAACGGCTGCTGGTGGAAACCGCACGCGAGACCATCATCTCCGATATCGGCGGCGATCTTCCCAAGGGCCAATTCATCAGCATTGCCATTCATCCCGTGCGGGGCGTTACCCAGACGATGTTCGAGCAGTGGTGCGAGCTGTTTTTCGCCGAATTTGATAAGAGCGTTTCCTTCGGGTTTGCCTCCATGTACTGCCAGATGATGGCGATGGGGGTGATGGTTGAGTTGGACCAGATAGGGCCTGAGACGGGCGCTTTCTTCCTGCGCTTCCCGCTAACGGGTTCGCCTGAGCCGGTACGCGTTCCAGCCGAGACAGTAAGGCCTGAGCCGGTTGCGCCCCCGGTTGCGCCTCCGGTTCCGCCCAAGCGCGAGAAAGTGCTGGTGGTGGACGACGAAGAGAGCATCCGCCGTCTGGTTGCGAGAATCCTGAGCCGTGAAGGTTACGAAGTGGTGCAGGTGCAGAACGGGGCAGAGGCTCTTCAGGCGGTTGCCGCGGTTCCGCCCTTCGATCTGATGATCACCGATATCCACATGCCGGATATAGAGGGCCCCGCGCTTGCTGCAAAATTCCGCGAAACCCAAAAGGACGTAAAGGTTCTTTACGTTTCCGGATTTGCGGAGGACCCTCGCATGTTATCCCCCGGCCACCTGCCTCCCGGGGATGGTTTTCTGCAGAAACCATTCACTGTGACCTCTCTTCTGGCGGCGGTGAAGACGCTGATCAGTGTCGAGAAAAGCTAGCATAGTCATAACTTTACAGCACAGGCCCTAAACCTCCAGGTATTGTCTACCGATGTGAGTAGTAGGCCGGTATGGTTCAGTGAACAGCCGGCCGCCATAGTTATGCACTATTTCGAGTGGGCCGTTTCCGCCTTGTCGATGCTTCTGCAGGCACTCACTCTGTCGGCTCTTATCCGCGGACGGTTTCGTAGCTACCCGCTTGTCTTTCTGCTGATTCTGACAGAACTTCTAGGTACGGTGATTGGACTTGCGGCGACATTGGATTCCGGTTGGACCAAGCAGACGGCCAGATACTTCTGGATGATGGAAGCGTTTGAATACGCCTTGATTTACGCCTGCCTGGTGCAACTGTTGGCGCAGAGCGTCGGGGAAAACCAAACCAAACGGCCGATTGCTTTCGTTATTCTGGCCGGTTTGGTATTTGCCGGACTTTCGGCGGCGCAAGCCTATCATCCGAGGACGTCTTATTGGATGACGCAGCTGGTCCGCAACTTCAGCTTCGGCTCCATGATTCTGACACTGACGATTTGGACGCAGCTGTTGCGAAAGCCGAACAAAGAACGGTTGCTGGTTACGGCGGGCATTGGCATTCAATTGGCAGGCGGAGCGATTGGCCACTCTCTGAATCTGATCTCCCCCAAGTTGGTGGCGCTTGGCAACGTGGTGCTATCGCTGGTATACCTTTTGTCTCTCTACATGATCTGGAAGGCACTGGCGGTAAAGGAGATACGGCAAGTCGCCACGGAGCCCGCCGGCGGCGTCACGTCCACGCCGGACCACTCCAACCAACTCACTTCCCTGTAATCAGATGAACGATTTGGAAGGTAATCCAGCCCACCGCGGCTGATGCCGGAATCGTCATGATCCAAGCCCAAATGATACTGGTGGCAATGCGCCAGCGCACGGCCTTGATCCTCTGAATGGAGCCAACGCCGGCAATGGCCCCGGCAATCACGTGCGTCGTTGACACTGGCATGTGCAGGTAAGTTGAGAAAAGAATGGAAGTTGCGGCGGCAGTCTCGGCGCAGAATCCTCCTCTCGGCTTGAGCCGGGTTAGGCGCGATCCCATGGTGCGAATAATCCGCCAGCCGCCCATCATGGTTCCCAGAGCGATGGCCGTGTAAGCGGAAAGAAAAACCCACAGCGGAACGGCGAAGGTATCCAGGTAGCCCGCGGTCACCAGAACGCCCGTGATGATCCCCATGGTCTTTTGCGCGTCGTTGGAGCCGTGGGAGTAGCTGAAGATGGCCGCGGAAACCAATTGCAGCCTGCGAAAATACTTGTCCATCTGCTTCGGCGTGGAGTGCCGGAACATCCAATGAACGGCGACCATCAACACATAGGCAATGAACATTCCCAACAGCGGGGCAATGAGAATGAAGATTAGCGTCTTCGTCCAGCCGCTGACGATGATCGCCTTGAATCCCGAGGCGGCGATGGCCGCACCGGCGTATCCGCCGAACAATGCATGCGAGGAGCTGGTGGGAAGCCCGTAGTACCAGGTCACCAGATCCCACACGATGGCTCCAATCAAGCCTGCCAGTATCACATAAGGCGTGATCAGTTTTAGATCGACCATGCCGGAGCCGACTGTCTTCGCAACCCCCGTTCCAAAGCTGAGCGCGGCGGCGAAATTGAACACGCCGGCAAAAATCACGGCCGTGCCCGGTCTCAGCACACGAGTTGCGATGACCGTGGCGACGGAGTTCGCGGCATCGTGGAAACCGTTGATGAAGTCGAAAATCAAGGCGATGAGGACGATCATCACCGTGAGATACAGCGTATCGTTCATGCGCGCTAGCTGTTCTTGACCATTACGTTCTGCAGCACGTCGGCAACGTCTTCACAGCAGTCGGTGGTGCTCTCAAGAATCTCGTAGATCTCCTTGAGTTTGATCAGGCGGATAGGGTCCTTCTCCGTATCGAACAGGTCGGCCAGGCACTGGCGCGACAACTTATCGGCTTCTCCCTCCAGCCGGTTGATTTCGATGCACGGATCCATCATGGGTGCGTTCTTGCCGAGCGCGGCGAAGGCGAGCTCAAACTGTTTTCCGCAGGATTCAATCATCTCGCAGATTTGGATGGCCCCCTCCGGCATCGGCTTGACTTTATAGGCCTTGATTTTGTGCGCCGCCTCTTCAATTCCGTCCAGCACGTCATCCAGATGCGACGCCAGCGAATGAATGTCTTCCGGATCGAGCGGAGTGATGAACGTGGAGTTCAGCTTTTGGAAGATTTCGTGGATGATGGAATCGCCCTCCGATTCCAAACGTTGGATCTTCGAGGATACTTCCTCAATGTCATGACGGGCTCCATAAACAAGCAGTTTGGACGCCGCCGCTATCAGTTCGACCTGCTTCTGAAAATACTCAAAAAACTTTTCCTCGCGTGGAAGAAACTTCATGCTACCTCGAACCGTTCAGACATAGTACGGAACACCAGTTTCGCATTCGCTGTGTAACAGGTCAACATCAATCCGTTGACGATTCGGTTATGATTGGAAAAGCCCCGCCAATCTCTTCCATCCCCGCCGCTTCCGTGTTGAGATAACGGGTGTCCAGCAGACGCTGGGGCTGGATGTTCCCCATGGCGGAAATCATGTTCTCCTTCAGATGCGGGTGCTCTTTTTCCAGCTCTCCGAAGAAATCGCGCAGGCTGCGGCGAACGGTACCGGTGCGCTGCGAACAGCCGCAGGGAATGACCGGGGCGGCCAGCGAGCCGGCGAATCTGGATGTCAACTCCTCGTTGACGAAGACCAGCGGGCGAATGAGACGGAACTCCTTTTTGCTGGAGTAGGTAATGGGCGGAAGCGCGCTCAAACGTCCGGTGAACAGGGCGTTGCGTAGAAAGGCCTCGCAGAAGTCGTCCGCGGTATGGCCAAAGGCAACCACGTTCGCTCCCAGTTCGCGGGCAATCTGATAAACCGCGCGGCGTCGAAAGCGGCTGCACAAATCGCATCCGTGATCGGGCTGTTCGTCCAACAAACGGAGCGAGGGCCGGTCGTGGAAATATGTCCAGCTAATTTCGCGTTCCTTGAGCCATTGTCCCAAGGGTTCAATGGGCCGAAGGAACTTTCCTTGTTCGACGGTAAAGGCACAGACCGTGAAGTCAATGGGAGCGCGCTTCTGCAAGAGCAGCAGGGCCTGCAGCAACGTGACGGAATCCTTGCCGCCCGATAGCGCGACTGCGACGCGGTCCCCGTGGCGAATCATTTTGAATCGCGTGACCGCCTCGCCAACCTTGCGCAGGAGGGTCTTTTCCAGTTCCAAGTCTCTATTATAGCGGTGCGCGGAACTACGGCTTGCGGCGCGTGGTGAGTTTGTCGGGGTTCAACAGGTGTTTCGGCCGGAAGGTCTGTTCATTCCATTTGCATCCTTCATCCAATCGCAAGCCGATGAAGAAGCCTTCTTCCTTATGGACGCAATAGCGGACTACGCCTTCCACTTTCCAATCCGCATGCCGGATGCGGACTGCCGCATCCAAAGGGAGGGCCGCTTCTATTTGTATGCATGCGCCGGAAGGGGAGATGTCTTCCAGAACGGCGATGCCCTTCCGGATCCACGCATCCTCTTCCTTGCACCAAACCTGAACCAGTTCCGAACACCACAGCCGGTTTTCGGTACGGCGTTCGACAAACAGAACCTGCTTCCCGGAGCCAACCGCCCGGTTCAAAGCCGTCGCCAATTTTGTCAGTGGACCGAGCATTGCCTCTTCAAGACTACCTTCGGCGTCTTTGTTGAATTCCATAAGAGAGAAAATGCCCTAGTACCTGTTTACCAAATGCCGAGCACCTTCCACCACACAAACCCTACCGTGCTCCAGACCGTGAGATTCACTACCGAAATAACGGCGCCCACTTTCCACCAATCCTTCATGCTGACGTAGTTGCGCTCAAAGAACATGGGAGCCGGAGTGGTTCCGTAATTCGTCAGCCCAGCGGAGAAGTTGACGAAAGTTGCGAACGCGTAGCCCGTCAAACCGAGGGGAGCGCCCTTGGCGCTGAGGATGGCGAGAAACGCCGGATACATCGCCAGGATATGCCCGGTGATACTGGCGAAAGCGTAGTGGGCGTAGAAGTAGATGAGCAGCGACACTGTGAAAAGCAGAACCCAGCCTGCGCCCGGAAACCAGTTGGCCACATTATTTGCGAACGATTGCGCAACGCCGGATTCATTGAGAGAGCGGCCGAGTTTGACCAGACCGCCGTACCAGACGAACAAATCCCAAAGCGACTTCTCCGCTTTGACGTCCTCCCATTTCAAGACGCCGCAAAGCAGAAGCACGGCGCAGCCGGAGAGCGCCGTGACTGTGATGTGAATGCCGGTCAATTCACCGGTCACCCATCCGAAACAGACGCCGGCGAAAACCATCGTCAGAATTTTTTCATGCAGCGTCGTTGCGCCCATCTTTTGCAACTCGCTGTGAGCGAACTTCGGCGCTTCGGGAGTCTTGTCGATTACCAGTGGGACGAGCCGCCGCACAACAAGCGGACAAATGAGAATGGCGCAGATTCCCGGAACGCTGCCGGCTACCAGCCAGCTCACCCATGTGATGTTCAGTCCCGCCTTGTTTGCGAAGTCGGCCGCCAGCGGATTGCTGGCCTGCCCGGTGAAGAACATCGCCGAGCTGAGACATATGTTCTGATAGAGAGCGGCGAAGAGAAATGTGCCCAGCAGCGACGCGGTTGGTCCCGCCTTCGACCCGTAAAGTTCGCAGATCGATTGCATGATGGGCATCACGACGCCGCCCGACCTTGCGCCGTTCGAAGGAATCACGGCCGCCAACACGGCGTCCGAGAATGAGAGCGAATAACAAACTCCCAACGAGGTTCCGCCGAAAAGGCGCACAAAGAATAAGGCGATCCTGCGCGCCAGACCCGTATTGATCAGTGCGCGGGAGATCATGTACGCCGCGACTACCAGCCACACCGAGGGATCGGCGAATCCGGTCAGCGCCGAACTGGGGGTTAATCCGCCCAGGATCATGCTCGCCGTAATTCCCAGCAAAACGCAGGCGGTTCCCGGGATGGGTTCCAGAACCAGGCCGCCAATGGTGGCCATGAAAATTCCCAGCATGCGCCAACCTTCCGGCTTCACTTCGGCAGGCTTGGGGACAAGGTAAACGATGATGCAGTAGACGGCGATCAGGACCGCCCACTTCCAGGCCTGAGTCCTGGTCATGACCGGCTGCGTCACGCTCCAGTCACCCTGGCGAGTAACTGAAAGAATTCTTTCTTACGATCGGTATTCAGATCCCAGCGCACCGGCGGGCACTGGTAGCCATCGCGGTAGTCGTTTTTGCCGGGATCGAAGTAGCCCCAGCTGGCGTAGGCTTCCAGCGCTTTGCGCATGTTGTTCACCGGCTTGGTGAAATCGAAATGGTCGTCCTCATTGAACAGAATGGGCATGGGCCGGTAGGTGGGCAGCTGCCGCACGCGGTCCACCATCTGCTTGATGCGGTTCGAATCGGACACGCCGTTTCCGTGGATCAGGACGAAGTCCGAGGCGCGGACGACATTCGGCGCGGGGATGCTGCCGCCGTTGAAACTTGTCCCCACGAGGAAAGCGGGCTGGACCGTTCTGGCCAGCTCGATCAACTCCGGAATGCGATCGGGTTTGAGGATCGCGTGATCGTAAGCGCGGTTGTCGCACTCATTGGCGATCTCAATGAGGAGATTGCGGTAGCCCTTGCCGCGCAGCCATTGGACGGAGTTCTTCACGGCATTCCTGACCGCCGCCTCATCGGCCAGCCGTTGATCCTGACCAAAATAAAACAGGCCGACCATCGGCGTCATGCCCAACTGGTCGGCGCGATTCAGGATGCGTTCCAGCCGCTTCATGTAAGCCGGCTTCAACGAACCATCCGCTCGAATGGCGCTGTTATGCCAAGGCTGCAGCTTCGAATAACCTTCCGGACTGCCGCCTTGAAGACAGATGGTGAAGCTGAGCAGCCCGTGCTTGCGCCACACCGGCATGGCCTGCAGGAATTCGCGCGTGTTGCGATCGGCGCTCCACTTGCCTGTATCGGGGTATTTCCAACGCGACACGGTTTCCGGATTCTCATCGTCGAAGATGCCCTGAACCATGCGCGAGTTGAGCAGCAAGCCTTCGATCTTCAGCCCTTCAAAAGTGCGGCCGGCATAAGTTGGCTTGCCGTTGATGCGAAACGCATCGCCGGCGATGGATACGACGGTCTTCGTGGGAGCCGCCGCAAGCGGCACAGCGCCGGCAAGCAGCGCGCGGCGCGAGATCATACCTTGATCTTCCGCACGGCCTGCTGATTCGCTTCCCAGTAGGTTTTTTTCAAAGTGATGGAAGGATCGTCCGCGGCCGGCTGTACGCGTCCTTTCGCGTCCGTGGCGCGAGAAGTGATGCTGTGTTCACCGGGCTTGGCGTCTTTCCAATCGAAACTCCAGAAAGTCCAGCAGTGCGGAGCGGCTTCTTTTTTCGACACTTGCACCGCGGTCCACGGACCCTCGTCGATTCGCAACTCCACCTTTTGCACGGGGGCGTCTCCCGACCAGGCCGCTCCCACAATTCGAATGGCGCCGTCTTTGCGCTTCGTGGCTCTTGCCGCCACAGACTTCAAATTCATTTTGCCGACGGAGGTCTCGCGCCAGATGGTCTCATCGCCTTGCTTCTGGCCGCGAATGGTCACGTAATCGCGGCCCATGAAACGGCCGAGATAGGCGCGGTCATGAATCTCGATGCGCGTCAGCCATTTCACCCACGCCACGCCGTACCAATCGGGGACAATCAAGCGCAGCGGCGCGCCATGATTCTTGTTGAGCGGCTCGCCGTTCATCTCCCAACACAGCAGAATGTTTTCTTTCATTGCGTCCTTCACGGCGAGAGAGCGCGCGAAATTCTGCTTATAGTCCGCGCCGCGAATTTTTTCCACGCCTGTGTCGGCGGCGAAAAACACCGCTTCGATGCCGTCCGGTTTCACGCCCGCTTCTTTTAGAATCGGCGCAAGCGGCGTTCCCTTCCACTTCGTGTTATAGACAAGGCCGCCTGTTGGCGCATTGCCGGAGCATTCGATGGTGGTGATCTGCTCTTTCGCGCGGCGTTTCTTCAAATCGGCGAGAGACAATTTCAGCGGCCGCTCCACGCGCCCGCCGATTTCCAGCGCCCATTTCGACGCGTCCACGTCGGGATAGCCGTAGTGGCCCACTCGAAATCGCCGTTCCGGCGGCGTCATCCAACTGGCGGGTTCATCCCAAACCAGTGTCGGACGCTCTGCGTTAAAGGGGCGCGCATCCAGAAAAGGAATGGCTTCCTCGCCCTCTTCCGCCATCGCATGGGCAAAGCGGGTGAAGGCCGGAGCCATGGCCGCAAGAGAAATCATTTCACGACGTCGCATGGGAACTATGATAATTGACTTTGGTTCCGCGTAGGATGAGACTGTGAGGATTCTCGACGTAGGCTGCGGCCGCAATAAGTTTCCCGGATCGATCGGCGTCGATCGCAACGCCGCCGGCAATGCCGACGTTCTTTGCGATCTGGACCATTTCCCGTTTCCCTTCGGGGACGGCAAATTCGACCAAGTTCGCGCCATTCACGTGATTGAGCACGTCGCCGACGTTATCAAGACGATGGAGGAATTTCACCGTCTGCTGAAACCCGGCGGCAGGGCGATTGTCGTCACGCCGCACTATACCGATTTCAGTTCCTTCTGCGATCCCACCCATCGCTGGCACCTGAACAGCTTTTCGTTCCGCTACTTTGGCGCGGACAACGCGGGCTTCGGTTATTATTCGGCTGTAAGATTTCGTGAGATTTCCATCCGCGTAAAGCTACTAGCTTTATGGAGGTGGCTTGGCTTTGAACTGCTGGTGAATGCTTTTCCGCGCTTGCGGCGATTTTGGGAGCACTATCTTTGTTACGTGGTGCGCGGAAAGGTGATGTCAAGACGCGCGCATCGAATGAGTTCGGCGAACCGGACCGCGCGGTGAATGAGGAAAAGCGCAAGCGTCTGCGCATTGCCGCGCGCGACTACGCCCGCCGCGCCGGAGTGCCGTGGGAGAAATGCCGCTTCGACATTGTGAGCATCGTGCTGGGCCGCCGCGACGGCATTCAATTGATGGCCGACGCGTTTTCCAAAGAGCGGCATGCGCCGGCAGCGCTATAATGCCTGCTTGCCTGAACTGCGTAAAGATCCCATCACCGGCCGCTGGGTGATTATTGCAAACGACCGCGTGAAGCGGCCGAGCGATTTTTTCCGGGAAACCGTGATCGTGCAAGGCGGCGGGTTCTGTCCGTACTGTCCGGGAAACGAGGCCAAGACGCCGCCCGAAGTTCTCGCTTACCGGCAGAGCGGCGGTCCGAATGAAGACGGGTGGAGCGTTCGCGTGATTCCCAACAAGTTTCCCGCGCTGCGCGTGGAAGGCACCTTGGAGCGTCATGGCGAAGGCATGTACGACAAGATGGAAGGCATTGGCGCGCATGAGGTGATCGTCGAAACGCCCGACCATATGACCACTCTCGGCGAACTGAGCGAGAAGCAGGTGGAGAGCGTGCTGTGGGCGTTTCGGGATCGCGTGCTGGACCTGAAGCGCGATGTGCGGCTGCGCTACGTTTTGCTGTTCAAGAATCACGGCGCGCCCGCGGGCGCTACGTCGGAGCATTCGCAGTGCCAGTTGATCGCTCTGCCGGTCGTGCCGCGGCAAGTGCAGGAAGAGATTGACGGGGCTCTGCGCTATTACGATTTCAAAGAGCGCTGCGTGTATTGCGACATGATCCGGCAGGATGTTGCGGGCGGCGCTCGCGTCGTGCTGGAGACCGAGCATTTTCTCGCCATCTGCCCGTATGCGCCACGCTTCCCGTTCGAGACGTGGATTCTGCCGCGCAAGCACGCTTCGCACTTTGAGAGCATCGACGTTCCGCTGGCGGAAAACCTGGCGTGGATTCTGCGCGCGCTGTTGCGAAAAATCGACCGCACCTTGGAGAAGCCGCCATACAACTTCGTGCTGCACACCACTCCGCTGCAAGAGTCCGCGATGCCGCACTACCACTGGCATATCGAAGTGATCCCCACGCTGACGAAATACGCCGGGTTCGAATGGGGAACCGGCTTCTATCTGAATCCAACGCCGCCGGAAGAAGCCGCGCGCTTTCTGCGGGACTCCGGGCTTTAGTTTTTTGTGGGGTAGGTCTCCAGACCTGCAAACCGATCTCCAGATCGGTTTTGCCGGCAGTGATTGGAGTCTCCGCTTCGGCCGCACAGCGGCCGTGCCGGGATCTGGAGATCCCGGCGCAGGTCTGGAGACCTGCCCCACCACAGCCTAGGATGATTTCAGAGTCTAGTAGTACCGAGCAACCAAGGGAAATTAGAGAGTGGTAGTACTTCTGGCGGGGCAGGCACCGCCGTAGAATGCGCAGCGCAGACAGTGATTCCCTTCGCGCAGCGGGAAATCCATGTGCTCTTGAGATTCCCGAAGCGCGATCACTTGTCTGCGTGCTGCTATCAGCGACGTTCTGTTGAGATCCACTTCCACCGCCGCGCCCGTTCTCAGATACCAGACCAACGCATGATCCGGCAGGTGGCCTGCCATACGCTGTAGGGCCATGGCGTACAAACGCAGTTGTGGTCCGTAACGCAGGGCGTGACGCGGCTCCTCGCCCGGTTCCACGCGATCGGATTTGTAGTCCACCAGGATCAGCTCGCCGCTCTCTTCGAACCACAAATCGATCTGGCCGCGCAGAATGAGACCTTCCATTTCGATGAGGAAGTCGTATTCACGGCCGCTCCGCGATGCCGCGGCGGCGCGCAGGCCAAGCGCGGATTGGCGGAATCTTTCCACCAACTCCATCGCCTCCGGTGGGGCATCGTCGCGCGTAGTTCCGGCCAGCATCTCGTGCACGTACGTTCCAAACTCACTGGCGGACCATTCGCCGTAATCCTTTTCCTCACTCGACACCGGAGCAGCCGCGGGTTTGGTTTGGTATCCGAGATAACGCGCGAGAAAATATTGCCGCGGGCAGAATGCATGCTGCGCCACCGACGTCACAGGCGCGACCGCTTCGTATTGCCCCGTGATTAGCGGCGTGGAAAGAATCTCCACCGATTCCTGACGGACACCGGGAGGCAGCGGGAAATCGTTCGCCGCCGAGGAACCAGTGAAGACAACCCGCACCTCACAACCGCTTCCAACCTGATGCCTGATGTCGAGTTCCTCTTTCGGCGAGTCCGGCAAACGCAAACCATCCGAAACACGCCGCAGCCATTGTGAAGTTCCACGTGGGGAGGCCGTCAGGAAGAGGTGCTCTTCCGCCCGCGTCATGGCAACATAGAGCAGGCGATCTTCTTCTCCCTCCTCCTGTCTGCGCCGCCTCGCGCACACGCGGCGGTGCATGGGATCGGAAATTCCGCCCTCCCCTTTGGGATGGCGCCACGATGCGCCCAACACGCCGTCCTCGCCGAAACTCAGCGCCGGTTCGCGATTCTGTGTGCCTGCGCGCAGCGCGGCAACGAACACGATGGGAAACTCCAGGCCCTTCGCGGAATGCACGGACATCAGGCGAGTGGCGTTCCCCGCCTCGCCGGGAGCCGCTTCGGCTTCGGATTGCATCTCGCTCCAATGCGTCAATCGATCCGTCAACTCGCCGAGTGACATCGGCGTCGCGGCATATCGTTCGCGAATCATGGAAAGCAGTTTCGCAATGTTCGCCCGCGCTCTGGCCGGCAGATCTTTTTCGTATTCCGACTCATCCAGCACCTGCGCCAGAAACGCATCGGGAGAAGTGAAACCGTCGCGCTCCCGCTGCACGCGGATCAGTTTGGCCAGCCATTGCAAACGTTCATCGGGGTCTTCCGCGAGGGCCGAAATCAAATCCTGTCCGGCGGCCTTCAAGCGCAACAGCGTTTCGTCGCTCGCGCCTACCAAGGGCGAACGCAACACAACCGCGAGGCTCACTTCATCCAGCGGATTGGCCAGCACGCAAAGCCATGCAATCAGATCGCGAATCTCGCGTGACTGATAGAAAGTTCTGCCGCCGCTGATGGTACAAGGGACGCCGAACTCGTCCAGAGCCTGCTGCACCGGGGTGAGCGCGCCGATGCTGCGCGCAAGAATGGCGAAATCGGAGAAGCGCGCGGGTCTTTGTTCGCCCGGTTTGCCCACAAGCAGAGTGCCCTCCAACTCGCGAATGCGCCGCGCGATCCAGCGCGCCTCGATAAGCTGCGGGCTCTCATCAGGCCGCTGCGGGATTGCGTTCATACATTCGATGCACGGAATTGTTTTGACGGGATAGTCGCGGCGAGCGGTCAGTTGATGTGCTTCGACGCCGGCGGTGAGAAACGGCACCACGGCGTTGACGGCGGCGATGACCTCTTTGCGGCTGCGATAGTTTTCACGCAGTTCATCGATGGTATCTCCACGCTCCGCCAGGCCATCGCGATATTGGCGGAACACTTCGGGATCGGCGTGACGAAAAAAATAGATGGACTGATTAATGTCGCCAACCGCAAACAGACAGCCCGGTTTGCGCACCAGGTTCATCAGACGCCATTGCAAACGGTTGGTGTCTTGCAGTTCGTCCATCAATACGTGGTCGAAGCTGTCGCAAACCCGCCGGCGGATTGCCGGGTTCGATTCGAGTAAGGCAATAGCTCCTTCCTGCAGGTCCTCGAAATCGAGAAGGCCGGCGTCTCGTTTTGCACCGCGGTAACGGTTGTCGAGCCCGAGCAACGCGTGGCGAATCACCGCATACACTTTGTGCCGCGCGCGCAACATGATGACGCCTTCAGTTTCCGGCAGGACCGTCTCTTCCAGATCGATGACGATGCGGCGCACGGGCGATCCACTTTTCAACGAATTGGCTTTCGGAACCTCGCTTAAGAGCATCAGGCGTTCGCGCCACCCGACATTGTCCGGAAGGGCGATAACGCGGCGTGACCAGGTGTGCAGATTCTGATGCGACTTGCGCTGATTGGGAGTGCCGCCGGGCGGTTGATTGAGCGCCGCATGCGCGAGTGCTACCACGTTCTCCCAACCGTCCGCCGCCGGCATTGAGGGGATCTGCAAAGAAGCGATTGGCATGCCCGCTGTTCGCGCCGCTTCGTACAGAATCAGCAATGCACCGGCGGGGTCCTCGATTGCGGTGTTCCATTCGTGCAACAGAATTCGCGTTTCGTCCGGATGCGAGGTTAATGCATGATCGAGCGACTCTTCGGCGCAGCGCCGCACAAGAATCTTCGCCTCGACATCATTGAGAACTTTGAAGTTCGGGTCCAAGGCCGCGGGGATGGCGTTCTCCTTGAGCAATCGAGTGCAGAAACCGTGGATGGTGGATACCCATGCGCGTTCAATCCGTTCGCGGTGATGCGGCGAGGAAGCGAAGGAAGCATTCAAACGCTGTTTGATTTCCGTCGCCGCTTTCTCAGTGAACGTGACGGCCAGAATGCGGCGCGGGTCCACTCCTTTCGTTTCCACCAGCCAGCGGAAGCGTTCAATGAGTACGAGAGTTTTTCCGGAACCGGGCCCCGCGGATACGCAAACGTCCTGCCCCCAACGCTCGACGGCGGCGCGCTGCGCGTCGTTCACGAGCCGCCTCCGGCGACCTGCACCAGCGGCGCGGGCGCGGACTCGATGCGGCAGGCCGTGGAGTATGCGCACCAATCGCACTTCACGGTATCCGCGGGCGCGGGTGCGATCTCTCCGCGATCGATGCGCGCGGCCACCTGAACACTGGTTTCGCGCGCCTCGCCGATGATTTCGCTGAGACGCACTGCGTCTTCGGTTTCCCCCAACTCGTGCCATCCGAAAAAGGGCAGGTGCCAACCGGCCCAGGAAACCTCGCCCTTGAGGCCGCAATAAAGCATTCCGGCGGGCTGCGCGTGGAAAAGCTTTTCCGCCGCCCAGAGATAGATGCCTCCTTGCACGAGTTCGCCGCGATCATGCGAGCGGAAAAGTTCCCGCACACGATGCGGCCGCGAGTACTTGTAATCAATCACCACCAGACCGCCCTGCTGAACTTTGACGATGCGGTCGATCTTGCCGCGAACGCGCAGATGGCTGTCGAGCCGCAGATCGAATGGTTTTTCAATGGCCACCGTGGATGCGCCCTTGAGCGGCGGGCTTTCCAGGAAACGGCGCAGGTTGGCGCGGATCTCCAAACGCACGCGTTCGGCGAGGTGGCCCGACGGTACGGACTCGCGCTTACACGCTTCGTCGAACAGACGGGAAAAAATCTCTTCCACAAACAGCGGCGAGCCCTCACCCTCCGCCAGCGTTTGATGCAGGATGCTTCCCTGCAGCAGTGCATCCAAGCGGTCGCGAGGGCGCACGGGCGGCTGATTCAGCTTGAGAACATAACGGGCGAAGAATTGAAATGGGCACTGCAAATAAGTTTCGATTGCGGTGGGCGATAGAGGGGATCGGGCCTTCTTGAGCAGCGAGAGCAAAGAGGCGCGCGAAATTGCCGATGCATGGGGCACGCTTTTGCGCCATTTCGAACTGGCGCGCACAGGCGTTTCGCTTTCTCTCTTTCCTTCGAATGATTGGAGAAAGAACGAAGGAAGCGTCTGATCGCCCTGCACGTTGATTCGTGGATAGGAGAACGTGAGTTGCTGCCGGGCGGTCTTGCCGACGCCCTCAAAGAGAAACAGTTCGTCGCGTTGGCGTTCTTGCGACGTGCGCAGGATCACGCCTTGCAGGCGCAGGTCCATGCGATCCGCGTCGGGCAGAATCGGGTGTTCCGAGTGGTAGTGCGGAAACATGCGCTCTGTCAATCCGCAAACGAAGACGTGCGGAAGCCGCCATTGGCGCGCCTCGAAGGCATCCATCACGTGAACCACATTGCGGCGTCCGTCGTTGCCGCTGAACGGTGTTTGTTCCAGGACTTCCGCAAGATGCGCGACGAAATCGGCGCAGCGCATTGTTTTTCCGGCAGGCAGAAAGGCCGCGGTTTGCACGCACGCTTCCTGCCATGCGATCAACGACGCGAACAGCTCGCGCCATTCCAAAGCCTGTTCCACGGGCACGTGGTCGGTGAGGGTGGGGAGACGGAGAAGGCTCGTAAGCGCTGCTAATTTCGGAGCCCATTCTCCGGCAGTCAAACGCTCCGCGCGCAGCGCACTGTGCTCCTGCCAGAGCGCAAGCTCGGGAGGCAGACCCTTGCCGGGCATCCGTTCGCGCAGCCAGTGATCGATGCGCGCAGTCTGCTCCGATGGAACACCGGACAGCGGCGAGCTGATCACGGGGAGGAGTTGTTCGTAGTCCCAACCGGAGGTCAGCGCACGCAGCCAGCCCAGCAAAAACCGGCCCGTGGGATGCGTGTCGAGATTAGCTTGAAAGTAGTAGCGGGCCGGAACTCCGAAGCGGGCGAATGTGGTTCGCAGAAGCGGAACGTAGGGAGTTTCGGAACGTACCACGATGGCGATATCGCGAAAGGGCGTTCCGCTTTCTGAAAGCGCAAGGACGCGCCGGGAGATCTCTTCGGCTTCACTCTGCGCGTCCGTCGCCGCGATCACAGCAATCCGCGAAACCGGTTCCTCTTTGGCAATCGACAAAGAACGGAATGCCAGTTTCTCTAACGCCCGGCGGGAAGGAAGCGCGCCATCCCATTCAGGAAGGGAAACCACAACGCGCGCCGGAGACATTGCGCCAATCACTTCCAATTCGGCCGGCGTGAATGCGTAGAACCCTTCCAGATAAATCTCTCGCCAGTGGTGGCCGGAGGCGCGCAACCGCTCCGCCGCCATGGACAAACGCCGAGACCGCAGATGAAGTCCGGCGCCGGCCGCTTCCTTTTCCACACGAGCGAGAACCTGCCGGAATGGCGATGCGGATGGCAACGACGAAGCGTCGCATCCGGCTGCGGAGACCTCCTCCACCAACGACGCGAGATTGCGCCGCAAGCCTTTCGATTGAGCCAGTGGCTGGAACTCTTCAGGCGGATCTTCGGTGAGGATACGGTGGATCAGGCGATCGAGATAGGCCGCTGAGATCGCCGGCAGGTCGAGCACCAACGGCTCGACGAATCGCGAAAGCGTAACGATGGAATCGGGGCGCACCAGCAGGCCCTCCCGAGCCAGCCGGTGGCGCACATGCTCCGCCATAGTGGCGGTGGGAGTCAACAGGCAGACGTCGTCTTTGCCGGCCAGCAACTGCCGCCGGAACAGGCTGGATGGCAGCTCAGGAGCAGGTGCTTCCGCGGAATGGAGAAGCGTCAAGTCTCTTATTGTACGCGCGCCGTTCCCAGCATAGGAGCGGCGTCCACAACGGCCGCCAGACGCCTTTCCTCCAACCTGAGACGCACCTCGGCGAATTGCGATTCCCAGGCGGGGAATGTCACCAAAACCGCGGCGACGGAGCGGCCGTTCACCTGCATTTCGGTGTGATGTTCAATGGACGGGTTAATAGGGAATGGCGCGTCGGCCAGAACCTCCAGAAGCTCTTCGAGTTGAAACGCTTCCACGGTAATGCGGACGGCCAATAGATCAACGGACGGGGCTGCCCCCTGCCAGACGCTCATAACAACCTCCCACGCGCCCGGCGTGGTCCACAAAAAGCAAAAGCCCCGATTAGCGGGGCTGACTCATACTGCCAGTTTTGCGGACCCGCCTTTAGCACTTTTTAACGTGGTTGCAAGTAGCTTGGCCCTTCCTGCGAATGGCCTAAATCACTCCACGTGTCAAAAATAGAATAACATTGCCGGCCTGTAGGATCAATGGTTTTTTGGTTACTTCAGCTGTTTGCTGAGAAGATCCATCATGCGCAGGAATTTCTGTTTCTGCTCTTCATTGAGGATGCGCAGAATGCGCTCTTTTCCTGACGCGCGGACATCGTTCATCTGTTCCTGCAAGGTCTGGTAGTACATCACGAAATCGTTCAGCACCACTTCCATGTCGCGAGCCTGCTCCGGCGTGAGATTGAGTTCCTTCTTGAATCGCTCAATGGAGATCTCCTTGCCGCCCTCTTTCCAATAGGAAGCGCTGTGGTGGCTGTTGCGGGCCGCGCCCATGCGCATGACAACCGCTCCCGCGGTGGCGCCGCAAACGAAGATCAACAGCAGAATGGAGATGATTCGCGGATTCTGCCAGGTGGTGGGAGCGCCGGTCATTCGTTGCACTACTCGCTGTACGTGGTCAATTGAACCAGGACGGCATTGCGATCCTGATTCAGATCGACAAGCTGCGCCGCCGAAGGAACCTCTTCCGCCAGAATGTGCTCCGGCATGGAGTGCGCGTTGATCTCATCCTTCGGACTGGTGAACAGGAGAACGCCGAGCAACAGCGTTAGCATGGCCGATGCCACCATCAGCCTGCGCGCGAAGAAGGGCTCCAGAAAAACACTCCAGATGGAAGAACTTCTCTGCCGGTCGATGGCGTCCATGACACGCGCGTAAAAGCCGGCGGAGGGCTCGAACTCGGCTTCCGGCCGGAGGCTGCGAATCAGTTGGGCCTGCAGTTCGGACTGGCGGACCATTTCGCGGCACTCGGGGCAAGCCTCGATGTGATGCAGAAGGCCGCTGTCCGGCTTGCCGGCCAGATAGGCTTCCAAACCATCCCGAACGGGCGGATGCATATGAATCTTCCCTCGTAAAGAACTACTAACTTCGCGGATCTGGAACTACCGTCCGCTTATTGTAAACCATCAGACAACGGCGGGTTTGCCGCCGCGATACAACTTCTGCGCGGCCTTCAAAAGCTTTTGGCGCGCACGAAACAATTTTACTTTAATTGTATTCTCGTTCATCCCGGTCATTTCCGCCAACTCCTCGACGGAGTGACCCTGGACTTCCTTCAACAAAATCAGATTGCGGTCTTCGGCGGAGACTTTCTCCAAAAGCTTCATCGCCAGATCCCGGCGCGCCAGCGACTGATCCACAGGCGGCTCCAGAGAAATGGCGGCTTCCGAATTCTCCATTTTGCGCGTGTCTTCTTCAGAGAAATCGCTCTCATAGACCAGCTTGCGAACGCGCTTTTTGCGCAGATAGTCGTAGCACTCATTGACCGTGATCTTGTAGATCCACGTCAGCAGCGAGCTGCGCGAATCGAAGTTGCCAAGGGAAAAATAGATCTTTGCAAAAACCTGCTGAGAAATGTCTTCGGCGTCGTTGCGATTGCGCAAAATACCGTAGATGATGGAAAAGACCTTGGCTTGGTAGCGTTCCACGATCTCACGGAACGCCATCTCGTCGCCTTCGCGCACGCGCTTGACGAGAAGGGCTTCGTCTGTGTAGCGGTTCTCCACTTTCGCCTTAGTGCGCAGCCCGCCCGTTGCCGGAATTGGAAGAACGCTGGCCATCCCGCTCATGTCCAATGGGACGCGTCATATCGACTTTAGGTTTCAACCGTTTACAAGGCAAAGGGTAGGGTTACGTCCGGTGCCCAGAATAACATGGGACGGCCTTTGCGGATTCTCTTCCTTTTGATATAGTTTAATTGAAGGAGCTAGCAATGATACAACTTACCGAGCGCGCCGTTGGCAAGGTTCGAGAGATTTTGGAGTCGCAGGAGCCCAAGCCGGCAGGGCTGCGCATTTCCGTGGTTGGCGGAGGCTGTTCCGGGTTCAGCTACTCGATGGCTTTCGAAAACGCCGCCAACATGTTGGACAAGACCTATAACTATGACAGCCTGAAGGTATTCGTGGACCAGGCCAGCCTGCTGTATCTGGACGGCGTGGAAGTGGACTATGTGGAAACCCTGGAGGGTTCCGGCTTCAAGTTCAATAACCCGAATGTGAAGTCCACCTGCGGCTGTGGCAGTTCCTTTAGCGCATAGCTTGCCGCTAGCGATCTCTTTGTCTGCAAGAAAGCCCTTCCCATCCGGGAGGGGTTTTCTGTTTTGATAGGTAAGATGCCGGCGAAGATTCTCACGGAACAACCGAATGCCGCGTCGGAGCGGATTGACCGGATGTCCGTGGAGGAGATGCTGCGTGTCATCAATTCCGAGGACAAACTGGTAGCCGAAGCTGTGGCTTCCTGTATACCCGCCATCGCCAAGGCGGTGGGTCATATCGCGGCCGCACTTCGAGGCGGCGGACGGCTGTTCTACATTGGGGCTGGAACCAGCGGGCGTTTGGGTGTGCTGGATGCCGCCGAGTGCGCGCCAACGTATAACGTTCCGGCGCACATGGTTCAGGGGATCATTGCCGGAGGAGAGTCGGCTTTGGCGAGAGCCACCGAAGCTAGCGAAGACGACCCCGTGAGCGGAGTTCACGACTTGCGGCAACGGGAGTTTTCGGCGCAGGACGTTCTGTGTGGAATCGCCGCCAGCGGCCGCACGCCATACGTTCTTGGGGCGATGGATGAAGCGCGGCGATTGGGCGCGCGCACGATTGGAATCAGCTGCGTGCCGGATTCGGAATTGTCGCGGCGGGCCGAAATCGCCATCACGCCCGTCACCGGGCCGGAGGTGATCACGGGATCGACGCGCATGAAGGCCGGTACGGCCACCAAGCTTGTATTGAACATGCTCAGCACGGGAGTGATGATCCGGTTGGGGTATACCTACGGCAATCTGATGGTGAACGTGCAGCCGAAGAACGTCAAGTTGGAGGATCGCGCGCGGAGGATTATCGCCAAAGTGACCGGTGCCGGCGATGAGCGCGCTGCTGAACTGCTGGAAGCATCCGGACGTTGCGTGCGGACGGCGATCGTGATGGAAAAGACGGGCCTCGATCGGGAACATGCCGAGGCGCAGCTTCTGGCGAATGGAAACGTCGTGGCGAAGGCTCTCGGCGAATTGGAATAGGCGGACATGGACAGGTTTCTCATTGAAGGTGGGGTGCCGCTCAACGGCGAAATCCAGACAAGCGGCGCGAAGAACGCCGCGCTGCCCGCGCTGGCCGCATGCCTGCTCACTCCGGAGCCGGTGACGCTGCATCGCATTCCGCGCGTGAAGGATATCGCCACCATGACCAGCCTGTTGCGGGCGGTTGGCGCGAAGGTCGACATGGATGGCGGAACCGTGCGCGTGGAGGCAAAAGAGTTCGTAAAGACGGAAGCGCCTTACGAACTTGTGAAAACCATGCGCGCGTCGAGCCTGGTGTTGGGACCCATGGCCGCACGTTGCGGGACGGCTCGCGTGTCGATGCCCGGGGGCTGTGCGATTGGAGCGCGTCCCATCAATCTGCATATTCTGGGGCTGGAACAACTGGGCGCGCAAATCGCGCAGACGCACGGATACATTGAAGCGTCGGCCCCCGATGGACTGCGTGGCGCGACCGTTCACTTCGACCGCATCACCGTGACCGGAACCGAAGATCTGATGATGGCAGCCGTGCTGGCCCGCGGCGAAACGATTCTGCAAAATGCCGCGCGCGAGCCGGAAGTCACGGACTTGGCCCATCTGCTGATCCGCATGGGCGCGCGCATTGAAGGCGCGGGATCGTCCACCATCCGCATCGAAGGCGTGGAAAGCCTCCACGGCGCGGAGCATACAATTATTCCCGATCGCATCGAGGCCGGGACTTTCCTTATTGGCGGCGCAATCACCGGCGGAAACCTGCTGGTCACACAATGCAATCCCGAGCATCTCGGCGCATTGATTGCAAAACTGAAACTCTGCGGCGTCGCCGTAAGTGAAGAAGCGTCGAACGCGGTGCGTGTGAAAGCGGGCGTTGCGCTGCGGGCCTGCGACATGATCACGGAAGAGTATCCGGGCTTTCCTACCGATTTGCAAGCACAGTATATGGCGCTGATGACGCAGGCCGACGGGATCAGCATGGTGACCGAAACGATCTTTGAAAACCGGTTTATGCACGCGCCGGAATTGATGCGCATGGGAGCGAGCATTCGCATTGAAGGGCGGCAGGCGATTGTGGCCGGGCCGAGAGAATTGACGGGCGCGCAGGTGATGTCGTCGGATCTGCGTGCCAGCGCGTCGCTGGTTCTGGCCGCGCTGGTAGCCAAGGGGCAGACGACGGTGGACCGCGTCTACCATATGGATCGCGGATATGAGCGCATCGAACAAAAGCTGGCGGGCGCGGGCGCTCGCGTAACGCGGGTGTGATGCGAAAATGAGGAGCTATGCATAATCAAGGTTTCCTGGATTTGGTGAACGACGCAAAGTCGCGTATCGAGCAGGTGGATATCGGCGGATACAAACAGATGAGCGGCGAATCGCACGTGCTGATTGATGTGCGCGAAGAGAGTGAATGGGCGGCCGGGCATGCCAAAGGCGCGATTCATTTGGGGAAAGGGATCATCGAACGGGACATCGAAAAAACCGTTCCCGATCACGCGTCGGTATTGGTGCTTTACTGCGGCGGAGGGTTTCGTTCGGCAATCGCCGCGGACAATCTGCGGAAGATGGGCTACCAGCGTGTGATCTCACTGGATGGCGGGTGGCGCGCATGGAACGAAGCCGGTTTGCCGGTGGAACGTTAACGGCCAAAGAAGACGGACAGGCAGCGGGCAAGGATGTAGAAGAGAAATCCGATGTCTACCAGCGCCATGAACTTTTGGACTTTCTCACCCAGGAATTCGAAGCGGTTGAGGATGGCCACCGCGCCGCCCGCGATGATGTAGTTTTCCTCTAGAACATCGGGGAAATTTCTCAGGTAGAAGTAAGCCGCCGCGTATCCGACTAATGGCCAGTCATGTCCCGGAACCTTGCGGAACCGGGTAAACAAGACCCACGAGATCAGGGCCAGAAGCACCAGCGTCGTAATCTTGAACTCTGACGGCGCAATCATGATGACGGATTAGAATGACCATAGCAGACTGGTGTAACCCGTGTGAGCCCGGTAGTTCTGATAGGCCGGGATGAAGAACTCCTCGTGGTAGGCGTAGAACTGGTATCCGGCATTCCAACGCAGCCGGCTGGTTAGCTTCAGCGAGAGTCTCGCTTGAGGAGATTGGTAGCTGAGAGGGAACACCTGAGCGCTGGAGACCGCCTGCCGGGTGGTAGAAAGCACACCTCCAATATTTGTGGTGAAGGTGACAATGCCGAAGTAACTGGGGAGTCCATCGCCGGTGTCGCGTATGATCGAATATCCGGCGAATAGGTCGGCGCGCTTCAAGAAGTGTGCGCGCACTCCCAGGTTGCCGGAGTGGAGGTTGCTCACATACGATGACGTGCCGTTGACTAAGCCGCCCGCGAAATAGGCAATGCCACTGAGGGTGTCGAGGTGCAGCTTGGAATATCCTGCATCAAAAGAGAGCCAGGATTGCGGGCTCCAGCTTGCGTCGTAGGAATATTGCCGCGACCGCGAACTGTGGGAGGTCAGGCTAACCGAGTTGGTGTTGTAGAAGGTCCGTGTGAGCGCGGTCAGCGTCAGAGATTTTCTCTTGTACTGCACGCGGCCGTTGAGTGCATGGTAGTTTCTGTCGGAGATGGGATAGATGGGCCTGTCCGCCCGTCCAATTTCCGCATCCAGTTGCACGGAGAGTCCTGGCAGCGGACGCAGCCTTAAGCCCGCCAGCGCGGAGTGCAATTGATTCTGCTGCGTGTAGCGAATGGCATCGAGCTGTCCGCCAAACACGGAGCCATCAATGGAACTGATCTCGCGCCACGAATAGTGGTAGCCGCCATAGAGAACGACAGGTTTGGCCGCCGCGTAGCTGACATCGGTGAGCGTCTGCGCCGATTTGATGCCGAGGGACTGGAAGTTGAGGATCGAATCGTTCTTGTTGGAATTCAATGTCTCGACGTAGGTGCCGTTTCCGTCCATGCGGGTGTTGTTGAAGGACGTGTGGCTGGTGACCGTCAGCTTGTTGGATGGCAGCATGTTGAGGTTCAGGCTTGCATTCGTCACTGGTCTGCGCCCACTGCCGAAGATGGCGATCTGGCGGTTTGTCTCGGCGCTGAATCTGCCTGTCCCTAGAGCCAGCTCATCGAAACGAAAGTCGCGACGGCCGGACACATTGGAGTAGCGGGCGTTGAACCCAAAGCGCTTGAGGTTACGGAAGATCACCGCTCGCCAATAGGGACTGTTGCCGTGATAGGGTTCGCCGCGCTGTAAAGCGGACAGTGTGACGGTGTCCGTGGGGTTCGCCCCGGGGTTCTGTCCGTTGAGCCGGATGGGAGTATCGTCTTTGAAATTGTCCCAACCGTGAAGGATGTTCAGTTTGAATCCGCTGATTTCGGCCTCGCCGCCCAAGCGGTATTCGTTGCGCTGGCGTTTGACGTCCATGAATAACGGGAACTCGTCGCCACGGCTGTCGAACTGCTGCACGGTGATGAGAGCCGGACCGTCCTGGGAGTTTCGTGAGTATCCGGCGAAGAGGCGAAACTTCGATTGCGGAAAGAGAATGAAGTCGTGGTCCTGGAAGCGGCGGCGCGTGTCCATGCGATGCAGGCCGTTGGCGATGGTCAGCCCGGGATTGAAGTACTCGTTTAGACGCCACGAGAGATCGTAACGGTAAATCCCGTTCTTTTCCAGGCGCAGCATCGCCGATTGGTAAGGATCGTTGCCCAGGCCCTGCGTGTTCAGCGTGAGTTCATCGAACAACCAGCCGTGGCCTTCCTTCGACTGCACACGAAGCTGGCTGCCGAGAACACGGATGCCGTTGCCGAAGTTGATGTCGCTGCGGTATGCGCCGTAGTTGCCGTCCACGGCGCGCCAGCGGTAGCCAAGCTCGACGGAGTTCGTGATGTTGTACCCCGGCGTGTTCTGACCGCGAGGGTTGCCCACATCCTCGGTGGTGGGAGCGACGGTCCGCTGAGCGAGCAATGCGGACGGAATCAAAAGAGTAATTAGGATGTTCCGCATGGCTTTACCTCAGGAACCTGCGATCGGCATTCGATCCGTGAATGCGAACGTGGCAAGTGGTGCAGTTCTGATAGCGCGGGTTGCGCATATCGTGCGTTCCGGTTTGCAGCACGACGCCTTCTCCGGTTCGTCCAAATGGCGGCGCTCCATTGTGGCATTCGAGGCAAGTGGTGAAGACGGAGGTGCGCCGCAGGAGTTTCGCATTGGTGGAACCGTGCGGATTGTGGCACGTCTCGCAGCCATCGACGCGCACGGCCGCGTGCTCAAATGCGAAGGGTCCCCGCTTGTCGGAGTGGCATTTCAGGCAAGCCTCTTCGTTGCCCAGCGAGTGACCAACCATTCTTGGCCGCAAGCCCATGCGCCACGAGGCCGCGGGCGTGCCATGCGGATTATGACAATCCGTGCAGTTCATGAAGCCTTCATTGACGCGATGCTTGAAGGGCATGGAAAACTGCGTTCGCACATTGGCGTGACATCCGTAGCAGAGATCCGGTTGACGTTGTTTGGCCAGCAGGAATTTCGGAGATTGCGACTTATGCACCGAATGACAGGAGTTGCAGGCCACATCTCCTTGGGAGTGAGCAGAGTGGCGAATATCGGCGCGCGCATAATCTTTCCCGTGGCAGGCGAGACAGGAATCCAAAACTTTTCGCGGCGTCAGCAAGGAGTAGGCAACGGGAATGGTGGTCTTGCCGCCGAGCGCTTCGATATGACTCTTTCCGGGCCCGTGGCATCCTTCGCAGCCCGTCTTACCCGCCGGCTCTTTTCCCGAGGCCAGACTCTTGTAGTGCGGGTTCTTAAAGAAGCCCTGGACTACATCCGGGTGGCAGGTTCGGCAAACGGAACTTCCCACAAACCCGCCGGGCTTGGCGGCGGAAACGGCTTCCGCGATGGGCTTCGGCAGAGCTGGTTTGGCTGGGGCCTGACCGTGAAGTTTCCCCGCGACGGCCAGGACTACTAGTAGATATAGTCTCACTCAAACACTCCCCCTCTAATAAGCACTATAGACCGGAGGCCGGTGTTGCCGCTTGCGAAAAGCTAAAAGGTGTAAGTGATCCCGAGCATGGGAACGAAATTATGGAGCCAGCCGGAGATGTCGGCTCCGCGGTTGGGAGAGATGACTTTGACCGGAGCCGGGGAAAGATAGTCCTTCACTTCCACCCGCAAATTGGCCTTTTCACTTACGCGAAACTTGACGCCGAAGCCAAGGCTCACCAGAGGTGTGGTTTCCGAAGTTTTTGTGAGCAGCGCAAATTCCGAGAGCGGTTGGGTAAGAGCTTCGATGCCGGTTCCCTGAAACTGCTTGATGCCGGCGCCAAAGGAAATGTATGGTCTGGTGCTGGAACCGGATGGAGAAAAGTGCAGAAGGAAATCGTAATGAAGGGCATGCGACCGCGCGCCGAAATCGGCGGTCTTGCCGCCGCCCGAAAGGCGCGCGTCGTTCTGGAGGTAGGTGTAGCGGATTTCACCGCCGAAGTGGCGGCTCATATTTTGACCGAGAATGAAACCGGCCGCATATCCGGGGGAGAATGTAGCATCCGCCGAAGTGGAGCCTTTGGTCACGTCCGTTTTCGTATAAAACGAACCGCCGCCGGCAGCGCCTATCTCCCATTTCTGGGCGCGGAGAGAGATGGGCGCAAGCACGACAAGCGAAATGAGCAGGATCTTTAAGCTCTTCATGGGAATCCTTTCCAAACAGGCGCGTTCCTTAGTCAACAACTCGAACGCTGATGGCCGTTGAAGTGCCTCCTTGGGAAACGAACAGAGTTTGCTGCAAGCCCGGAGGTGTGTTGGACAGCACGCGGGCGTTGATCACGTAGACCCCAACGGAACCGGGGACGAGCCCGGCGAACTCCACGGGAGCAGGCATGCCTGCGATGGTCACTGTGGGCTGAACGAGCGCGGTGGCGAGCGGATCACCAGGCGCGGGAACACCGGCGTCCACCGCCGGCGACGTGCGGCCGAGGCCCGTAACGTAGATGGAAATTGTGTCTCCGCGATGCACCGGGTTCGTGTCCGTCACCAGCAAACCGTTGGAGGCGCGGAATACGGCAGGCAGATCGGTTTGACCGCCGGCCGAACCGTTGCGGAAGATTCCCGGCGCGCCGGGGAGAATGGTCAGATTGAACGTGTCACTGACGCCGCCGGGAGTGCGTAAGATCAATGCCACATTGCCGTCCACCGAAAACGGAATTTGCCCGTTGATCTGAGTGGGCGAAACGAAGACCACGGGCAGCGGGACTCCATTCACCGTAAGGCAGCTTTCGCCGAGCGCGGTTGGCAAAGGCATCTGCTGCGAGGCAAGATTAATGGGGCTCAGGTTGTTCCCCGAAATGGCTACGAGACTGCCTGGAGCAACCGGCGCCGCTCCATCGGCGAGGTTGACAACGCGCTCCAGGCGCGGCGAAGCGACGGCCGCATCGAAGTTCCACGGAATGACCGTGAATCCCGACGTGGTCAAGGCGATGAGGGCATTTCTACCGTAAAGCGGCTGGATGGTTCGCGTGAACGTAGGAGACGTAGACGCCGCGGCAGGCGCCGGTGTGGTGGTGGTGGTGGTACCACCCGTGGATGCCGCGGGCGCGGGTGGGAGCAGAGGCGCCTCCACAAGACGCGTCGATTGCGCCGGCCCTTGTGCCGTAACCCGCTGGATCACGCCAGGTCCGGCCGAGTCGGCGGCCGTGACGCGGAATCCGCCTTGATCGAGAAAAGCAAAGCCGGAGCTGCGTCCGGTGCTTGCCGAAAAGACGCCCGTCGGCACCAGAGATGCATTCAGCAGGAAATTCCCGACTACGTATTGATCATAACTGGAGGCGGCATAAGCGCCGTCCAGCGCGGTGAGATCTTTGCGCGAAGCCGTGAACGTGTCGACGTTGGCGTTGTATAGATAGAGAGAACCATCGGGCTGGGCAACCAGAATGGTGCTGCCGTTCGGCGAGCCTGTCATGATTGCGTTCAGATCGATGTTCTTGTTTTCATAAACGCCGAGCGACGGCAGAAAGGAGGCCGTCCGGGAGAGCAAGTCCACTTTCAGGATCTGGTTGGTACCAAGACACCAGCCAATGGCCAGAATCGATTTGCCGCTAACCGCTACGGAGAACGGCGCGCAGCCAGGAATACGGATGGGAAGGGCTTCTTCCAGCGTTTCGAGATCAAAGACTTTGATCACCTGGGCGTTGCGGTGCGCCACAAGAAGGTAACGGCGGTCGAAGGTCACCGCCAGTTGCGACGGACGGTGGCCGGTACGCAGAGTGGCGATCTGGGTTTGGTTGGCGCCATCGAACACGAGGACTTCGTCGCGATCGTTGCGGATGATGTAGAACCGGTCGCGGACGGGGTCAGCGAGCAGGTCATACAGCTGTCCGGGGATGTTGACGGAAGTGCCGCGCTGATCCGGCTCTTTGTTGTTAATCAGAACGCGGATGGGGGAAGCTACATTCGCGGCCTTCACGCTTTGGATGGTAATCTGCGCCGTTACCGTGCCTTTCTGGTTCTGGAATGCGGAAGGATCGACGGTGATGCGCACGGTGGCGGGTGTAACCCCGCGCGCCGGAGTGAAACTGATGCCGGCCGTTGTGGAGCTAAGAGCAAAGTCGGTGGCTGCGCCGCTAGGGTCGATGATGGTCACTTCCTGTGTGCTGATGCGGCGGTCGCAGAAGTTGCCTTTGAAAGTAAGATCCTCTTTGCTGACGGTAAGGCGCGGGATGCGGCTGAGATCTCCGATGGGGACAATCATGACGCCGCTGTCGGAGATTCCATACATGACCGCGCCATCCGAACTGAGGACGCTCTTTCCGGAAAAGTTTTCCGGCACCAGCAGCTTGTCGCGTTGGCGCAGGTTGTCGGCGTCCAGAATGAGGAGCGGCGCGGGTGTGGGAAGCGTGACCGTAGTGGTGACGCCTGGCGCGGCCGCGGCTGCCTTTTCCACGAATTGCGCATAGATTCGGCCGCGCGCGGAATCGAAGACGTGCGTTCCACCGGCGTCGAGATTCTGCACGTGATAGAAGGAAAGCGACATGTCGTGCGTGCGGTCATATAAGGACCAGGCGCTCATATGCAGCGTCCCATCGAAATTCGTGCTCACCGCGCGCGGTCCGGGCACGGTTCCCCAAATCCACAGCGTGGCTTTTAGCGACCTTGTTGTCACGTCGTATGTGTATTCCAAAGTCTGATTTCCGCCGCCCGATGCGCCGCCGCCGGAGCCGCCGCTGCTTCCACCGGAAGCGAGCGCGGAACCAAAGATAAACAATCCATCTCCGCTGGCGGTCATGGATGCTCCCACGATGCTGTTGGGAAAGGAAGCAACGGGTTGCGGCAGAGACTTTGTGGTCACGCCGGCAATGGAACCGACAACCTGAGAGTTCCCCGTGGCGGGGTCAAAGGAAAGAAACTCCGCCGAAGTAGCCACCAACGCTCGATTGTCAATGCCGAACGCCACGCTGAACGGGGTTCCGCCCAGAACAAATGTCTGCCGCGTATTCGCGGCCAAATCGATTACCGTCAGGCCATTGCCCGACGACCCGGATGCATAATTGCCAT
>JACPVQ010000012.1 GCA_016191645.1 Candidatus Solibacter usitatus | reverse complement strand
CAGCAGAACCGCGTTCGTGATCTGCTCAAAACTCTTAATGATCTGGTCCGGCGTGGTGATGGAGAAATCGTCCGGCGCGTCCGTTGGAACGCGGCGTACTTTTCGCAGAATCGCCCGCGACTCCTCGAATGCTTGCGTACGCTGCCCCTCCTTGGCGTGGATGGTGAAGAAAAAGTTGTCCAGCTGAGGGAAGCGCTGACGGGCTGTCTGAAACGGGACCGCCATTTGATAATCAAGCGCGTTCTCACCGAAGAATCCGCCCTTCGCGGGAGCGAAGACGCCGCGCACGGCGTACTCGGCGCCACCCACGTTGACACTCTTGCCAAGCGCATTTCCGTCGGGAAAGAGAGCGTCGGCCAGACTCGGGCCGAGCACGCAAACCTTGTCCGCCCTCGTATCCTCTTCTGCCGTGAACACGCGGCCTGCGCGCAACTCGCGCGGTGCGATATCGAAGAAGTTCGCACTGTAAGCGGCCATGCCCACACGATCCGACTCGTAGCCGGGCACTTTCGCCACCAGCGGCTGACGGCCGAGGATGGAGGGAATGAAGAGTTGTACGCCAACGTCGGCCACCGAGGGCGCCAGACGTTTCACCGCTTCCACGCTGTTCAACTGCAGCGGGCGTCGCCGCAGTTCAGCTTGCTTCGGCCGCTGCGCCGGATCGCCGCCGAAGCGGGCGACGAAAATATTGTCCGGCCCAAATTCCTCGAAGAACGTCACGACGCCTTTTTGCAACCCGGTCAACAGGCTGGCGACCGCGACGACAGTGGTGATGCCAATGACGATTCCCAGAATGGTCAGCGAGGAGCGAATGCGGTGCGACCAAACCGCTTGCATCGCCATGCGCACGCTTTCGCCGGGCTGTACGCGCATCTTATTCGGCCCTCAAAGCGTCAACCGGATCCAGCTTCGATGCCTGCGAGGCGGGATACCATCCGGACACCACGCCGACAAGGGATGAGACAAAGATGGCCAGCGCGGCGTAAGGCCACGTGATGGCAAGAGGCACTTCCGCAACTCGTGAAGCCGTCTCCGTTACTGCCCATCCGATGAGCAGCCCAGCGGTTCCGCCGCAGCAGGCCATGAGGATGGCCTCAATAAGAAACTGCAAGAGAATGTCGCCGCGCCGCGCGCCGATCGCTTTGCGGATTCCGATCTCCCGCGTGCGCTCCGTCACGCTGACCAGCATGATGTTCATAATCACGATGCCGCCAACCACCAGCGAGATGGCCGTCACGGGAATCACCACGGCGGAGACCATGGCGAGTATGCTTTGCGCAAAAGCGCGGATGGTATCCGGCGTCAGCGCTTCGAAGTTATCCGGCTTGCCCGGCCGTGCATGAAATCGCGAGCGCAACGCAACGCGAGTGAGGTCGAGAGATTCCTCCAACGACATCCGGCTTGACGCTTTCGCCTTGCCGAACACGGCGACTCCCGTCCGGCTGCCGCCGAACAACTTCCAATAGATGCTGATAGGGATGTAGACGGGATTGTCCTGTTGCGTTCTGCTTCCCGACGAACCCAACTTCTCCTGCACGCCGACCACGGAGAATTCCACGCCGCGCAATTTGATCTTCCCGCCTACGGGCGAGATGCCGGGAAACAAGGTCGCGCGCAATTCGTCGCCGATCACGGCAACCGGCCGCTTGTTCTGTTCTTCCAATTCCGTAAAGAATCGGCCTTCGGTGAGCGTCACGTCGCGGATTTCAGGCAAGGACGCCGATGCGCCCAAAATGGTTGCGCCCTCGAACCGCGCATTCTCACGCTTCACATCTTCGGTCCTGGTTGTATACGCGCTGTAGAAAACACGATCGCCCAACGCCTGCCGCAGATATTCAAAATCGGCCTGCCGGATTGGCTTGTTGTAGCGCATCCGCGCGGCTCGCTCTGTGCGCGAGAGGTTGCCGAACTGAACCATTTGCGCCACCAGAAAACTGTCGGTGCCGAAAACTCTCGACGTGGTCATTTCGGAGTAGTTCCCCAATCCTTCGATGGCGACTCCCACCAGGACAACGCTCGCCACGCCGATGATGACGCCCAACAAAGTGAGAGCCGTGCGCAGCTTGTGCACGCGCAGAGAATCCAGCGCCAACGCGAATGCCGTCTTCAGCCGATGGAAGAAACTCATCGCTGCGTGGGTGCGGGAACTCTCGTCAATATCTTCTTTTTCTTTGTCCATTCGATCATGACATCGCGAAGATCTCTTCCTGTCGACTCAAACTGCACGTCCTCCATGCCAAGCGACTTTCGCGACGCCTCGTTCTGCGCGGCAAAATCCGGCATGGCGACGGAGTATTCCTTCGACGCATCCACAGGCTGCTTCCCTCGGATGCGCTCCGGGATTCTATCCCCGCGGATGCGCGCGACCATGACTTCATTATCGAATGGAAAGATATTCCATAGAACGCGTTCCAATACGACGCCGCGTGCGATGCGATCACGAATGCCGCCTTGATTGAGATAGCCGAAATCAGTCTTCATCTCCTCACGCAGTGCAATATCGAAGAGCGCCTTCACTTCCGCGGTCGTCATGTCATCGCGCGATTCGGCGATAGGCCGGTCCACAATCTTTGCCACGCGCCCTTCCAGTTTGGCGGCCAGCTTTGCCACGTCCGCGGCGGGTTTCATGGAGGCGCTGTCGACGGGAATGCGTTTCCATTCCCACCGCGTTAACTTCTTCGCACTTACATCGACATCGAGTTGGAGACGGCCCACTTCCACTCCGTATCCGCGCACCTCCACGGCCACGCGGCCGTCCCGCACTTCCATCTCTTTCCTGCCCGCGTGGCTGTGACCAACCACGACGACGTTCACCTCGGGAACTTTTTCCAGAATCACCGACGCTTCTTCCCTATCCAGAATGTGCCCCAACACGACGACCACATCGCACCGGCCGCGGATCTCCCGGGCATATCGCGCGACGGTCTCCACCACCGGCGTCACCTTCCACGGCCCCGCCGCGCCGGGCTTGAGAAATCCGCTGGTAAGGTTGCCCATCACCGCTCCGATAATTCCAACACGCAGCCCTCCCACTTTGCGGATGACATAAGGCGGAACCAGATGCCTGTTGCCGTCCACGATGTTGGCGCTCACAATGGCGAAGCGCGCCCTGCGAATGAAGACCGGAAGCTGCGCATAGCCGTAATCGAATTCATGATTGCCCAGCGTGAAGGCATCGATGCCGAGCTTGTTCGCCACGTCAAACAGCGGCACGCCTTTGAAAATCGTAGAGACCGGCGTTCCCTGAACAATGTCCCCGGCGCTGAGATGCAGGCAATGACCGCACCCGGCGCGCTCTTTGCGAAGCACGGCGGCCACGTACGGCAGCCCGCCCTGCTTGCGATCATCGGGTTGCAAACGCGCATGCAGATCGTTGGTATGCAGAATGGTGAGCGGCCGTGTTTGAGAGAGTGCGAGAACACTGCCCGCGAAAAATACAAAAACGCGCATTTATGTTTTACTTTGGCGGAGGAATGATCAGATCGACGGGCCGGATTCCGTAATCCTTCGGCAGCGTCTTCCAATCGACGCCGTTCCGGCTGTTCCAATCGAACACGCTCTGCCCGTCCTTCACCGTCAGTTCGCACACCAGGCGCTGCTTGCCTTTCACCGCTCCGCGCGAGGAATCGGCGAAACCGAAATCGCCATCCTGCAATCGGAACACCGCAATGTCCGCAACAGCGCCTCCGCTGAGGTGGCCCAGATCCGGTCTTTGAATCTGCTGCGCGGGATTCCAAGTGGAAGCTCGCACCGCCTCCTGCAAGGGCAGGCCGATCGCCATCAACTTCGACATGGTGCTGGGCATGTCGAACATCGGGCCATTCATGCTGCCCGTGTGAAGATCAGTGGAAATGGAATCGGGGTAAAACTTATTGGAGATGGCAGCGAAGGCATTGCGAAATGTGAAGCTGCCGCCACCGTGTCCCACGTCGAACTTGACGCCGCGCGCACGGGCCTTAAGCAAGTAGTCGTACAACTTGCCGTTCTCATCGGCAATGGGGACTGGGCCGCGATAGCAATGCGTACTCATGTCGCCTGCGCGAAGTTTATCCGTCACCAACTGCCAGTAAGGGCGCGTTTTGAGGAAATAGCCGAAGTCCACCATGATGGGAATGCTGGCCAACCTGCCCGCCTCCACCGCGCGATCCACGGATTCCCAACCCGGCCCCTGAAAGTGCGCGGACTTGACGCCAACCACAACGTCGCGATGCTTTTTCGCCAACCGCGCGACTTCGGCGGAGTTCATGTCGTGAACCGGTTGCTCGGCGAAATCGGTCATCATGCCGAGCCCCGCAATGTTGATGAGAGCCAGCACGCGTGTGCGCGCCCTGTCGATCACCGTGTGCCGGAACGTCTCGAAGTTGCGCCATCCGGAACTACCCGCATCCACCATCGTGGTCACGCCGGTACGGAAAGAAAAGCCGTCGGGCAAGATGCTGTTATCGCCGGCCCAGGCATCCTTCACGCCGGTAGTTGCGAACAGATGGACGTGCAGATCGATGAGTCCCGGAGTGACGTAGAGTCCCCGCACATCCAGCGTCCGCCTCGCCTGCGACGCGTCGATGGCGGGTGCGACGGCGGCAATGCGTCCCGCCGTGATCGCTACGTCGCGCAAGCCATCGACATTGTTGCGCGGGTCGATGACGTGCCCGCCTTTGAGCAGCAGGTCGTAGGTCTGCGCACCCAGCGGAAGAGCAAGCAGCAGCGCGAAAAACTCACGCATTCACAATGCGCTCCTTAGCTTTGTCCCAGGCGACATACTTGCGGCGGCGGAAACTTTCCACGGTCATGCGCGCCGCGACCACGCCGTAGTAGCCGGTCATGCAATCGCATTTCAGCGCTTCATTGGTGCGAATGGCCGCCTGCAGATTCTGGTGATGCAGCGCGATATCCTCCGCGCCCTTGCGCTTGTAAACGACAGGCTGTATGTCTTTTTCGTACAGCTTCTGCGGCGTGATGGTGAACCCGGTATTGGTAAACTCCAGCGTCGCCTTGTGGCCGCGCAGTAGGTGGCTCACCTTCGTGTCGTTGGCCATGGACGAAACCAGCTGTATGGTGACGCCTTCCGGATAATCGATCAGCGCATTGAAGGTATCCGGAATCTCGGCCTTGCTGTTTGGGAATTGGAACTTGCCGCCGGTGGCCACCGCGCGCTCCGGGAAGGTGAGACCCAAAGAACGAATCAGCCGCGTCACGCGATGAACGAACAAGTCCGTGGCGATGCCGCCGGAATAATCCCAGAATCGACGCCAGGAAAAGAATCGTTCGGGATCGTATGGCCGTTTCTTCGCCGTGCCCAGCCAAGTGTTCCAATCGAGGTTCACGCCGGGTTTCGCATCGGGGTCTTCCTTGTACAGCCAAAAGTCGTCCTTGTGGTTGCGCGAATAATCGATCTGCGCGAGCACCACTTTCCCCAGCGCGCCTTCCTTCAAATATTGATTGGCGACGGCGTACGATTCATCCGACATGCCCTGCACGCCAACCTGCATCTTGATGCCGGTCTGCTTCACGCGCGCGACGACTCTTTTCGCCTCCTCGACGTTGTACGTCATCGGCTTTTCACAGTACACGTGCTTGCCCGCGGAGGCGGCATCGAGCGTGATGGGAGCATGCCAGTGCTCGGGCACGGCCACCAAAACGTAATCGATATCTTTGTTCTCAAGCAGCTTCCGGTAGTCCTTGATGATTGCGCCGCCGGTGAGCTTCGACGCTTCTTCGGCGCGCTTGGTGTAGAGGTCGCAGACCGCTTCAATGTGGATGTTCTGCGCGTCCTTCATTCTGTTCAGCGCGCGCATGTGGCCGTTGGCCATGCCGCCGCATCCGATGATGCCGATGCGCAGGCGGTCATTGGCGCCAATCACGCGCGCGGGCGGAATGCGGGCAGAACTTTTTGAGGTAGCAGCCACGGCTGAGGTAGCCGTTAGACTAGTGGCGAAGAAAGCACGTCGAGATACGGAGTCCATTTGGACATTGTATCCGACAAGGGCGATTGCGGTTTAGGCGGGTTTGAAGTACAACACCAAGCCCGCGCCAATGGACGCCAAAGCGTAGCCAACCCACAGCAGCGGATTGGGCGATTCCTTGGGCGGATGGGTGACCATGGAAACCAACACGTTAATCAAAGGCGCGAGTCCGAAGACGATGGGCATTACGAAAGCCGGAGTGCCGCCGTTGCGGAAGGCAAGAATAATAAAGATGGCCCCCAGCGCGCCCAGCGCACCGCCCAGCGTCGCCAGCATCGTGCCGCCGGAACTGAATCCGCCCAGGCCGCCCTGCGCCGACAACATTCCCACCGGAACGAGCACGGCAACCAGAAAGTAGGCAATCCCGACACACAACAACGCCTTCAACGGATTGCCCAGCGCAACCTGACCTTTGTGCAGAGCGGGCCCATACATCCCCCACGCCAGGGCCGCTCCCAGAGCGAATGCCACCCACATCATAGATTTCTTTTTCTCCATAGGGCTTTCGAATGCGAATCCGCATTATCCGTCGCAGCGGCACGGGCCGTCAATCGCCGCTACTTGAGACGCTTCAAATAGTCGGCGAGGCTGTGCAGTTGATCCACGTGGTCGGGCGCGGTGTTGCCGGCGTAACCGCGCAATTCGAACTTGCCGGCACGGGCTTCGCTCAATTGCTGCGAACCCATCGGGCCCCAACGGAGAACCGGCCTCGGCTTGAGGTTCAATTCGCGCAACAGCCAATCGGCCGATTCGGTGGTGCTGACGAATGTGCCGGGAAAAATCTCGGAATGCGTCAGCATAAAGCTCTTGCGTCCGGCGATGGCGTCCTGCGCGAGCTTGCGCCAGATCTCCAGATTCCTAGGATCGATATCGGATTCGAGCGGGCCGGGTTTGCCCGTGCGGTAATCGGCGTGGATGCCATCGATGGCGAGGATCGAGGCGACGCGAGAATAGGCCGCGTCGTCGCGAAGAATGGCGCGGATAGCTCCGCATCCGGCGCTCCATCCGCCCAGCGTGATCCTGCCGGGTTCAACGCCGAGTCTTCCTCGCACCTCCGCCAGCAATTTGTCGAACGTGCCGGGAGTGGCGAAGGCGCGGTCGTAAATTCCAGAGCCCGATCCGATCTGCATCGTAACCACTGCCATCCCGCGGCGTGCCGCCGCTACCTCCGGCAGCCATTTCCCGCCGTGAAAAAAGAACAGCAGCGGAATCCCGCGGCGGACGCGCACGCGATGCGGAATAAACAACGTTCCGCTGGAAAGATTCTCGCGGCGGCCGGGAGGAGTTTGTTCCTTGATGCGCGGATGCGCGCGGCGATGCTCCACCATCGGCGAAGGATTCTGCGGCATCTGCGCGAGAACCGATGTGGTCAATAAGAGAAGTACCGCTACCACTCCGCCACCGAGCCGTCGGCGTGAAACACGCGAGCCATGGGGCGCGTGCCGCCGAAAGGATATTTCTTCAACTTGTCTTCGTGCAATTCGAAGCCAAGCCCAGGCTTGTCCGTCAACGGGAAACGCCCATTGACCATGCGCATGGCGGGGAAGCCGAGCCACTCTTCCCAGATCTTTTCCGTGGGCCCTTGTGCGACGCCGCTGCAAATCTCCTGCACCAGGAAGTTCGGCATGCTCGCATCGACATGAACGGTTGCGATGCCGCCGATGGGCCCTTCGCAAGCGTGCGGCGCCATGGAGATGCCCGCTTGCGCGGTGATCGCGCCGACTTTCCACAACGCCGTGATGCCGCCCACATGATTGATGTCGGTCTGAATGATGTCGACGACACCCATCTCGACGAGTTCGCGCACGCCGTAATTAGCGATGAGACGTTCTCCGGTGGCGATGGGCGTGGTAGAGCGCCGCGCGATCCTCGCCATCGCGCGCACGTTTTCCGGCGGGCAAGGCTCTTCGACAAAGAGTAGATTGAGGGGTTCGGTCTCTTTGATAATGATGGACGCCACGCTAGGACTTGTTTTCGCGTGAAAGTCGACGCCGATGTCGATGTCGTTGCCTACGCCCTCGCGCAGCGTTTCCAGGGACTTCACCGCGCGGCGGATGGAGGCGTTGGTCTCGATCCATTCGTAGTAGCCGGGAATTCCGCTCTTGAAACAGGTGATGCCTTCGCGCCGGGCGATGGAACTCACCTCTCTCATCTGCTCCAGGTTGTTAGCCCGCAGATGATAGTAGCCGCGAACCCCGCGCGCATCCATGGGACCGCCGAGCAGCCGGTAAACAGGCTGTCCGAGCGCTTTTCCGCGAAGATCCCACAGCGCTTGATCGATGCCGGATATCGCCGAGCCCATCACTGGGCCGGAGCGATAAAAGCTGTGCACGTACATCGATTGCCAGATGTGTTCGACTTGCATCGGGTCGGCGCCGATGACGAAGTCGCGAAAATCGTCGATGCACGCCATCACCGCGCCCGCCTTGCCTTCCAGCGTCGCTTCGCCCCAACCGATGAGACCCTGATTCGTCTCCAGTTTGACGAACACATAGGGGCGGTCGGAATCGCGCGTCAGCGAAACGCCGAAGACTTTCATGCCGGTGACACGAAACTTGCTGCCGGTGGATTGAAAGGCAGCCGCCCCCAACGGGCTTGCGGCCTGTAGCATCGGTGCGCAGCCGCAAAGATCGGCTCCGCGCGCAGCACGACCGGCAACTGTTCCGGCAGCGATGCCTCCCAGGAAATGTCTGCGTCTCATGCGATCACCTCCCCGAACTTGCGAAGAGCGTCTCGATTGACCGTCACACCGAGTCCCGGTTTTGTGGGCAGAGCGGCGAAGCCGTCCTGAATTTTTTCCACCGGCTCCGCTGTCAGCGCGGCGCGCATCTCGCGATCCGCCGGAGCATCGGGATAAGGAATGTGTTGGATGAAGAAGTTGGGAAGACTCGCCGCCAGATGAAGCGCCGCCGCGGTTGTCAACGGCCCTTCCGCATGACGCGGAGCAACAGCGACGTAGTAGACCTCGGCAAGCGCGGCCACTCTGCGGCAACCGCTGATTCCGAGCACCGACAGTTCGGGGCGGCAGAGATCGATGGCGTCTTCGCGCAGCAGATTCTGGAAGAACGCGGCGTCGGTGGCATCTTTCCCGAAACCGAGAGGCGTCACGCTTTCGCCGGCGATTTTGCGCAGCGGGCCGAGGCTGGTGACGGCACAGGGCTCATCGAACCATAGAACATGCGAGCGTTCAAACGCGGCCGAGAGCATCGACGCATCGCCGGGAGTAAGCATCCCGTTTCCATTGAGGATGAAATCGCAATCGCTGCCCGCGGCTGCCTGCAATGTCTTGAAACGTTTCTCCGTGGCGAGGACGAAAGCCTTACCGGAATTGCGAAATGGAGGTTGGGGCGTGGTGAAGGAAAACGCCTTGTAGCCGGCGGCGCGCGAGCGTTCCAACGCCTGCACCAACTCGCCGTCGGTTGCGCCATGCAAGGAGGTGTAGGCGCGCGCTTTGAATCGCGTCGGTCCACCGAGGTACTGATAGACTGGCGCTTTCGACCCTTTCGCCATAATGTCCAGCACGGCGGAGTTGACGGCCGCGGATGCCGCGTGGCCGCGCAGTTTGACGGCCAGCGATTCGTAAGCGCCCGCTGATTCTCCGGTCACGCGCTCTCGCAGCGATTTCACATGTTCACGCGTCAGCGGCTTGGATTCGCCCCAACCTTCGAGACCGTCCTTGGTGACGAGGCGCACGACGGCCCACGCTCTTCCGCCCGCGGGCTGTTTCAAATTCCACGCTTCGACGGCGGCGATTGCCTGGGGCCCGGTAGCGGTGACTTGGGCGGCGATCAAGCCGTGCAGCCGCGCGCGTCGAGCCGCGGTGAATGGCGTCATGTCAGTCCTCCTTGTGGAACTAGACTGCTTTGTTCAGCGCCTGCTCCAAATCCCAAATGAGATCGTCCGCGTCTTCCAGTCCGATGGAAAGGCGAATCATGTCCGGCGTAACTCCGGCGGCGACCTGCTGCTCCGCCGTCAACTGCTGATGCGTCGTGGAAGAAGGATGAATCACCAGGCTTCGCGCATCGCCGACGTTCGCCAGGTGCGAGAACAGTTGTAAGGAATCCACGAACTTCTTGCCGTTGTCATATCCGCCTTTGATGCCGAAGCTGAACACCGCCCCTCCACCTTTCGGGCAGTACTTGTCAGCCATCTTTTTGTATGGGCTCGAAGGCAGCGAAGGAAATTTCACCCAAGTTACTTTTGGATTCTTTTCCAACCATTGGGCGACGGCCAGTGCGTTCGATAGGTGCCGGTCCATGCGCATGCCCAACGTTTCGATGCCTTGCAGAAAGAGAAATGCGTTGAACGGGCTGACGCATGCGCCAATATCGCGCAGCCCTTCCACACGGGCACGCAGGATAAATGCCATCGGGCCGAACAGCTCGCACCACTTCATACCATGGTAGGCGGGCGATGGCTCAGAGAGGATCGGAAATTTTCCGCTGCTCCAATCGAATTTGTTTCCGCTGACGATGATGCCGCCGATGCTGGTGCCGTGGCCGCCCATAAACTTAGTCAGGGAATGGACGACGATATCGGCGCCGTAGTCAAGAGGCTTGCAAACGTACGGCGTGGCGAACGTATTGTCGATCACCAGAGGGAGATTGTGCTCATGCGCGATTTTGGCGACTGCTTCGATGTCGAGCACGTTGCCGCGCGGATTGGAAATCGTCTCGCCGTAGAGGCACCTGGTTTTCGGCGTGATGGCGCGGCGGAAGTTCTCGGGATCGTCCGGTTCGACGAAGGTGGTGTTGAAGCCCATGCGGCGGAAAGTAACGTCGAATTGCGTATAGGTGCCGCCATACAGAGTACTCGAGGAAACGATTTCATCGCCCATGCTAAGCAAGCTGTTCATGGTGAGAAACTGCGCCGCCTGCCCGCTGCCGGTGGCCAACGCCATTGCGCCGTTTTCCAGAGACGCCACGCGCTCTTCCAACACGGCGGTGGTCGGATTCATGATGCGCGTATAAATGTTGCCGAACTGCTGTAACCCGAACAATGCGGCGGCATGATCGGAATTATCGAAGGTGAATGAGGTCGTTTGATAGATGGGGACCGCGCGTGCGTGCGTGGTCGGTTCGGGTTGGTAGCCTGCGTGCAGGGCTCTGGTGTTGAATCCGTATTGACGTTCTTGGTCAGCCATAGTGTTCTATCATAGCCTTTCGTTAGTAGCCTTTGACGATGCCGCCGCGGCGGCCGTCGGCCCAACCGGTACGCCATCCGGTACCCTCTTCGATGGCGATGGCGCTCACGTCACCTTGCGAGCGCAGCGTAGGATTCAACTTGTGGCCCATCGACTTCAGTTTCTCCGCCACGTCGAAGACCAATGCGCCCGGTTCGGCGTCCACTTGAGTGCGCTGCAGGTGAATGCGCGGGAATTCGATGGCGTCGCGCAATGACATTTTGAAATCCACCATATTGACGATCACCTGCGCAATGGTGCTGGGGATGGTTCCGCCGCCGGGCGTTCCCAGCGCGACTAGCGGAGATCCATCGGGGCGCAGAACGATAGCCGGCGACATGGTGGATCGATACCGCCTGCCGGGGGCGATGGAGTTGTAGCTACCGGCGCGATTGGAAAACACGGACATGTGGTTGTTGAGCAGAACGCCGGTGCCGCGGGCAATCACTTGCGATCCGAAGAATCCGCTCAAGGTGTAGGTGTTGGTGACGATGTTTCCATCCCTGTCGACGATGGTGAAGTGCGTCGTGTCGGGCGATTCCGTATCCGGCGCGGCGGCCGGCGGCATTCCAGCGCGGTCCAGTTTGAGATTCTGCACCGCTTGAGAGGCGTATTCTTCACTCAACAGTTTGGGGACAGCCGACTCGCCCTGATTGAATTCCAGATCGCGTGCGGCAAATCCGCGCCGCATCGCCTCGATTTGCAGATGGCGCGATGCCGAAGACCCTTCCATTCCCAACTGCGCCGGATAGCGATTTAACACGTTGAGGATGACAGCCACGGCGATTCCACCGCTGGAACTCGGCGGCATGATCAACACGGGATGACCGCGATACGCCACGCGCAGCGGCTTCGTTAACCGCGCTTCGTATCCTTTCATGTCTTCGTAAGTGATCATTCCGCCACTGGCGGCCATATCCGCAGCAATTCTCCTCGCCGTCTCGCCTTCATAAAATTCGCGCGCGCCTTTCCGTTGCATGCGCAAGATGGTGGCGGCGAGATCCGGTTGAAGTACCAGTTCCCCTTGCTTCAAGGGATTCTCGCTACCTTTCAAAAAAATGCGCGACGAATCGGCGAAGGCTTTCATTACGGGCACTTGCAACTTTAGAATCAGTTCCAGCCTTTGTGAAGCCGCGAAGCCTTCCTTGGCCAGCTTGCGCGCCGGCTCCAGACATTGCGCCCATTTCAGCCTTCCGAACTTCTCATGCGCCAATCCGAATCCGGCGGGCGTGCCGGGAATCGCCGCCGATTTATAGCCGACGTTCGCCTCGCGCGTCGACGCGAACATACCGGGTTTCGCCGCGGCAGGAGCCGTTCCGGCGTAATCGATGGCGTGAATCTCGCCGCTACTCAGACGCACCAGCATATAGCCACTGCCGCCGAGATTGCCCGCTTCGGGATGAACCACGGCAAGCGTGAAGGCCACGGCTACCGCGGCGTCGATGGCATTGCCGCCCTTGTGCAGAATGTCGATACCGGCCTGCGTGGCGAGTTCGTTCACACTGGCCACCATGGCTTTCGGTGAGCGCATGGGCTGGCTCACCATGGGCCGCGCGGCGGACAGTCGCAACCCGCTTTGAGAGACTTCCTGCGCGGGTGCGAGAAGAGCGAACGCAAGTAAGGCGAGGAGTGATCGCATGGAAAGAGTTACGATACCATGCAAAGGAAATGGCTGACGGCGGAACGGTCCTCCAACTGCGCGAAGTTTCCAAGACGTATCCCGGCCACACCGCCGTCGACAACTTGTCGCTGGAGGTTCCGCGCGGAGCGTTCTTCTCATTGGTGGGGCCTTCCGGTTGTGGCAAGACGACGACCCTGCGCATGATTGCCGGCTTCGATCTGCCGACCTCCGGGGCGGTTCTGCTCAATGGAAAGGACATCGCGAACCTGCGTCCTTACGAGCGCAATGTCACCACCGTATTTCAAAGCTACGCGCTTTTTCCGCATCTCACGGCGCGGCAGAACGTCGAATTCGGATTGCGCAGACGCGGGGCGCGCGAACTCGATGGGCCGGTGAAGAAAGTGATCGAGCTGCTGCAACTGGCGGGGAAGGAGTCGCGGAAGCCGGCGCAGTTGTCCGGCGGAGAGAAGCAGCGAGTGGCGCTGGCGAGAGCGCTGGTGGTAGAGCCAGAAATTCTTTTGCTGGATGAACCCTTGTCGGCGCTCGATCCGCGCTTGCGCCTGCACGTCCGCGAGGAGTTGAAAAGCCTGCAACGACGCGTGGGAATCACGTTCCTGATGGTCACGCACGATCAGGAGGAAGCTCTTTCCTTGTCCGATGGATTGGCGGTGATGCATCGCGGGCGAATGGAACAGATGGGCACGCCGCGGGAACTATATGCAAACCCTGCCACGCGCTTCGTTGCCTCATTTCTAGGCTTGGTTAATTGGATGGGCGGGATGGGAGTGAGACCGGAAGCGATGCATTTGGATAACGCGCCGGATGGGATGCCGTATCGAGCGGCAGTGATCCGGTCGGTAACGTTCCTGGGCAATTGCATTCACGTGAATGTGGACCTTGGAGATGGCGTGACGGCAATTTGCGAGGCGCCGCGCGACGACAAATCGTACACGCCCGGACAGCAGACAACCGTTTGGTGGAGGCCCGCCGACGAAATCCGATTGCCGGAGGATGCTCTGTGAAGCGCATCCGCGCGTTGTTTCTGATGCCGTCCGCGGTGTTGCTGGGTGTCTTCTTCGCCGTGCCGCTGATCATCATCGCCTCTTACAGCCTGCTCACGCGCGGACCGTACGGTGGCGTGGCGCAGCCGTGGACCATGGAGAACTATCTGCGTCTGGCCGACCCGCTGTACTTCACCATCTTATTGCGATCTCTGGTTTGGGCCGTTGCCGCAACTCTGATTTGCATCGTGATGGGTGTACCGCTTGCACTCTTCATTTCGCGCACCGGCAAGCGGCGCAACTTGTATCTGGCCTTGATTGTGATTCCATTCTGGACCAGCTTTCTGGTGCGCACCTACGCGTGGATGTTCTTACTTCGCGACACGGGTCTGATCAACAGCGGCCTGCTCTGGCTGGGCGTGATTCAGGAGCCATTGCCGCTGCTCTACAACGCGTTCGCCGTGATGTTGGGATTGGTCACCGGCTACCTGCCGTTCCTGGTGTTGCCTGTTTACGCGACGCTGGAACGCATCGACAAGAGCCTGGTGGAAGCGGCGGCGGATCTTGGCTCGCGGCCATTGAGCACGATGTTTCGCGTCGTGATTCCGCTTGCGATGCCGGGAATTCGCGCCGGTGGCGTGCTGGTGTTCGTGTCATGTCTGGGAGCGTACCTGACACCCGACTTGATGGGCGGCGGCAAGACGATCATGATCGGGAATCTGATTCAGAATCAATTCACCTCTTCCCGCGATTGGCCATTTGGCGCCGCGCTATCGCTGCTGATGATGGTTGCCGTGACACTGATGCTGCTTCCCGTTTTGCGCCGTAAGGAAGAAGGCTTGTCATGAGGAACGGGCGTTTGCTCTCGCTTTACGCAGTCGTCGCCTACTCGCTGCTTCATGTCCCGCTAGTGGTTTTATCGGTGTTCAGTTTCAACGCCTCGCGCACAACCAGGTGGGAAGGCTTCACGCTTGACTGGTACCGCGCGGCTTTTCAGGACTCGCAACTTCTGGAAGGAACGGCGAACAGTCTTTGGATCGCGGTTGCCGCAACCGTACTGTCCACCGTGATTGGAACCTTGTGCTCCTACGGTTTGTGGAAACGAGGTTCGGGGTGGATCTCCGGATCGCTCTACCTTTCCATGGTCACGCCGGAAGTTGTGATGGGAGTTGCATTGCTTGCGCTGTTCCAATGGATGTTTCGATTTCTGCATCTTCAGTTGGGAATGCATACGGTAATTCTGGCGCATGTGATGTTCTCCATCGCCTATGTGGTGACGGTGGTATCGGCGCGCCTGCGCACGTTCGACGCAACTTTGGAGGAAGCGGCCATGGATTTGGGCGCAACGGAGTGGCAGGCCTTCCTTCGCGTAACTCTGCCGCAACTGTGGCCGGCCATCGTCTCCGCGGGCTTGCTGGCCTTTATCACGTCCTTCGACGATTACGTGATCACCAGCCTTGTGGCGGGCGTCGATTCCGAGACGCTGCCGATGGTGATCTATGCGATGGCGCGCAAAGGCTTCAGCCCCGCCATTAATGCCGTTTCGACGCTGATTGTGATGAGTCTTGGGTTTCTCATTCTGATCAGCGACAGGCTGGAGCGGCGCTCATGAACCGGCGAGTCTTTCTACTGGGACTTCCCGGAATGGCGGGGTGCTATCGTCCCGGGCTGCGCCGGCTGAACGTTCTGAACTGGACTGATTATGTTGCACCGGAAACCATACCCGATTTCGAGCGCGAGTTTCAGGTGCGGCTGCGATACGGAACTTTCGAGAGCGCGGAAGAAATGCTGTCGCGCGTGATGAGCGGCAACTCAGGATGGGACGTTGTATTTCCTTCGAACTCTTTTGTCGAGCCGATGAGGGGAATGGGGCTGCTGGCGAAACTGGACCACTCGCGCCTGAAAAATCTTCACCGTTTGGAGAAACGGTTTCAACGTCCGCCGTGGGATCCGGAGATGGAATTTGTTGTCCCATACATGTGGGGAGCCACGGGAATCATTTACCAGTCCTTACTCCCATCGGCCATCACGAGTTGGGCGGACCTGTGGGATGCGCGGTTGGCGGGAAAAATAACAATGCTCGACGATCCCGCCGAGGTGATTGGGGCATGTCTGAAGAAACTTCACTTGCCCTTGAATTCCGGTGACGCGCGCGAACTGGAATTGTCAAGAAATGAGGCCAAGGCACAAAAGCCGCTGCTGCGCGCCTACGTGAACGATACCGTGCGGGATCAACTAGTAGCGGGAGAGGTGATGGCGTCGCAGGCATGGCGTCCTACGGCGGTGCGGGCCATGCATAGCGCGGGGGACAAGCTGCGTTTCGTCTATCCCAAGGAAGGGTACGCCATCTACGCCGATAACGCCGCCATACTGCGGGAATCGCAGCGCAAGGAGTTGGCGCACAGTTTTATCGACTATCTGTGCAGGCCCGCGGTTGCCGCGCGCATTGCCGAGGTTCAGTTTTCGAGCACAGTCAATGAGGATGCGCAGGCGCTGGCGCCGAAGAATGTGCTGCTCTATCCGGATGCGGAAACATTGTCGCGAGGAGAATGGTTCGCGCCGCTGTCATTAGAATCGCAGCGCATTCGCGACAGGATTTGGACGGAGATCAAGGCCGCCTAGTCTGAGTTTCTAGCGGTGCGAAGATTTGACGATTTTGTGTGGGGCAGATCTCCAGATCTGCAAGGCGGTCTCCAGACCCCTTTGCCGGCAGTAATAGCGAGCCTGAAAGAGTGACCTCTGCGAGGTCACGCGGGGTCTGGAGATCCCGCCGCTGGTCTGGAGACCTGCCCCACTGCGGAGGCTTTGCGACGCCAGAGTCCGATTGCGATGAGAGCCCCGCCCAGGAGAACGAATGTGCCCGGTTCGGGGACGCCTCCACCGCCGCCATGCTGGAGTTCCGCGCCAAGCATGGTTCCGGGAGTTTGCAGTCCCCACAGGAAGCCGGATAATCCGATCATCGATGCGTTTCCGGGTTGCGACGTCGTCATCGTGAAAACAACCGACTGCGTTACCAGAGCTGACCCTGTGAATGCCGCTTGTCCGAAGCTTGTGGTGGGGCTGACGATGCCGAAGTCGATGCCGCCAACACCCGTCGTACCCGCGAGATTTGTGCTCCCGATGCGTGACCCGCCATATCCGAAATTCGCCGCGGAAAGAACGAATGCCGGATTTCCCGCGATCAGGTTCTGCACGCCCGGCGAGTATTGCCATTCGCCGCTGATGTTCGTCACGCCCGCGGCGCAACCGGGACAGTTCTGGATGTTCGCAGAGGTGGATACCTTGGCGGACATGGGAGTGAATGTAAGTCCAGGCGCGGAAAAGTAGAGTCCTGTAAGCACATCGTTCGCCGATGTTGCTCCCGCTATGGTCGTATTCGATAAGGTGACCTGGAGGATGGACGAGGTGGCGAAGTTGAAGGTGACGGACGCCGAGTTCGATCCGGAGACGCCATTGAGCGTGATGCTATCCGCAAAACAATTCCCCGCGGCTAGCAGTCCCAACGTTGCGACGAGTCTACGAATCACTGATTTCCTCCGCGCCGGAACTGGAGTTCCTTTGCGTACTCAGAATAGTCGCAGAGATGTCGTAGTCCTATAGAACTCTGGTTGCGATTATGCGGTACCGCGTGTTAGCCCAACTGACCCAACTTTTGGACCGAATAGTCCCTGGGCTTTGCGGTGATAGTCCTAGCCAATCAGATTCCATGGGGCTCGCGCCTTGCGCCCCAGAAGCTTGTTCGCCCCGTCTTCGCCAGGAAATGTTTCCTTGGACGCATCCCATGAAAGCTTTTTGCCCGTTCGAAGAGCGATGTTGCCTAGGTGCGCAATCAGAGTGGACTTGTGGCCGGTCTCGATGGGGCATGCCGAAGGAGCCTGTCCGCGAATAGCGGCGATGAAATTGACGGCATGCAGGCTGGTGGCGTCGGTCGTATTCTTCCAAGTTCGTTGCGCACGGAACTCGCTGGACGAACCGGGCTTGAGATCGGGATAGATCTCATAGCCAACGCGATCGGTGAACAGTGCGCCCTTAGTGCCGTAGAACGCCATCCCGTTTGGACGGTCTTCCAGATGCCGGGCATTGTAGTATTTCATCCCCGGCGTTCGACCGCCCAATCCATGCGCGCTGAAATTGCAAGCCTCGTAGCTCATGACGAAGCCTGGATACTCGTAGGTGACCTGAATCAAATCGGGAACATCTCCGGCATCGCGCAACTCGAAGCGGCCTCCCGCGGCGGTTACCGATTTCGGCGCATCGACGCCCATAATCTGATGCACGGTATCGAAGCGATGCGTGCCGTAATCGGTAATGGTTCCTCCCGCGTAATCGGTGAAGGAGCGGAACGTAGCGACGTGACGTTTGGAATTGTAGGGAACCAACGGCGCGGGACCGCAGTACATATCCCAATCGAGCCCGGCCGGCGGTGCGCTATCCGGCACCTTGCCGATGCCGCTTGGGGATATGTTGTTGTAATTCCATACGCGCACGAAATGGACGTTGCCCACTTCGCCGTTGCGAATGAGCCCGGCGACCTCTTTGAAATGTGGCGCGGAGCGTTGTTGCGTGCCGCATTGCACGATCAACTTCGTGCGCTTGGCCGCGTCCACCATGGCGCGGCCTTCCTTGACGTTGTGCGCGAGCGGCTTTTCGACGTAGACATGTTTGCCCGCGCGAATTGCGAGAACCGTGGCCATGGCGTGCCAGTGATCGGGAGTAGCGACAAGCACCGCGTCGATATCCTTGCGCTCCAGCAGTTTCCGGAAATCCTGAAAGACGGTGGCGTTGGGACCGCCCAATGCCTGCGCGGCACGTTCCGCAATGGGGATGGACACATCCGCCGCGGCGACGAATTCGACATCGGGCGCAGTCTTCATGAAGCCGCCGACGTAGCGGCCACGCCCGCCGGAGCCGATGATCCCCAAGCGAATGCGATCATTCGCCCCCGACACGCGTTGATACGCCGCGGCGCTGAGAGCGGTTGTCAAAACAGTTCGTCTGTCCATTTCCGTTACCTCAAAATCTCTTCGGCGTACAATGCGCCGGCGGCGGTTTCTTCGTGTTTGAAGAACAAGTATACGTCCTTGCCTTCCGAAGTGATCCGCTGCGCCTTCTCGCGAATGGATGCAATATCGGCGGGCGCGTATTCCGACTTGCGCAAACGCGCGTAGACGAATCCTCCCGTGATCACATCGGGAACGGTGAACTCATCGGATTCCGCCAGGCACAATGCCGCGCCCTTCGCTTCCAGCATCGAGTAAACGGAGTCATCGAACCACGATTTGTTGCGAAACTCGAAGGCGCATCGCAGCCCGTCGGGGATGACGGCGAGAAAATCGGCGAGCAGTGCGGCGTCGCATTTGAGGTTCGGCGGAAGTTGAAACAGAACTGGCCCAAGGCGGCGCACGACGCGCAGGGGATCGATTGCGTTGAAGAAGACCTGGTTGAATTCGCTGAGTTTCAACCGCTGAATGTGAGTGATCCGCTGGTGCGCCTTCATCACGAACACAAAGTTGCCGGGTGTGCTTTCCACCCAATTCTGTAACGTCGCCGCCGAAGGCAAGCGTCGAAATGTGTAGTTGATCTCCACGGCATTCAGGCGCGTGGCGTAATGATTCAGGAATTGTTTCGCGGGAAGTTTCTGCGGATAAAAATCCGGTTTCCACGACGCGTAAGCGAACCCGGAAGTTCCCGCAAAGATTTTCGCTCCGTCCGGCATGGGGCTATAGTCGAGGCTGCGGAGGTTTCACCGGGGCCCACGCAACCGTCCCCTTGCGATGCAGGCGGCGCTTGCAAACGCGATCGCCGGCGGTGACGAAGAGGGTATGCATGTCGGGTCCGCCGAAAACGGCATTCGATATCGCACCGGGGTGCGGTTTGTTGAGGATCGCGACCACGCGCCCCGGTTGATCGCAAATCTGTACGCCGAGGCGCGTGGTGACGTAGAGATACCCTTCCGTGTCAACGGTCATGCCGTCCGCAAGACTGACGGAGTCCGCATCGGTGGTTTCCAGGCGATAGAACGGCACTCCGTTCTCCAGCGATCCATCGGGCTTCACCTGGAAGGACCACACCCACTTGCCGCGATAGTCGGCGACAAACAACAGCGATTGATCGGGGGAGAAACGAACGCCGTTCGGAAATTCGATTCCTTCGTGCACAACCTTTTTGTTGCCCTTGGAATCGATGAACCAGACACGCTTCGCTCCCGGGTCCGTGAAATACATCTCGTTCTTGTTGTTGATGGCGATATCGTTGGAACTGACGCCATCGGCGATGACGCTTTCCGAACCGTCCATCGAATACGCGGCAATCCGCTTGCGCCTGTTCTGGCATGCATACAGACGGCCATCGGGACCGAACATCAGCCCGTTCGCCCCGCCAGTGTCTTCCTTGAACACGGACACTTTGCCATCCAGCGCGATCTTATGGATACGGTTGTTGGGGATGTCGGTGAAGAAGACGTTGCCCGCTTTATCGACGGCCGGACCTTCGGTGAACTTGTAGCCCGTGCTCACAACTTCCCAATCGGAGTTGTGATCGACGATCTCTTTCACGAAGCTGCGATCGCCCTTGGGCTGCGGTTTCGCGATCGGTTTGCCGTGATCCTTCCAAAGCCATTGCAGCGCTTCGGGCAGAATCGCCGACCCGTGCTTGCTGTTGTGCGCTTCGGTGCCGACGACGAATTTGTGCTCGTAGCCGGCGAACTCCAACCCAAGCGCCATGTCCTGATTGGCGTTGTACCAACTGCCCGAGTAGATGTTGTTGTCGTTCGTGCCGTCTTGCAGGAAGACCCGCAGCGGCTTGCCTTCGGTCTTGCGAATGAGGCTGGGGTAGACGGTGCCGCCGCGCAGATTCGTGTAGCTGCCGATGAAACTGAGCACGCGGCGGAAGACGTCGGGGCGATGCCATGCGGCGGTGAACGCAGCGATCGCGCCGGAACTGGAGCCGCCGATGCCGTAATCGTTGGGATCTTTGGAAAGGTTGTACGATTTTCCAACCTCGGGAAGAATTTCTTCAATGAGGAATTGGGCGTAGCGGTCACCGAGGCCGTCGTATTCGTAGCTCCTGTTGTAGCGGCTCTGCGCATCGGAACTCGCGGCAGGCAGCACACCGGGATTGATGAAGATGCCGATGGTGACCGGCATATCTTTCTTGTGGATCAGATTGTCCATCACGATGTGCGCGCGGAATGCGCCGTTGTCGGTGACCCAACCGCCGCCATCCTGCACCACCATTACGGAGGCGGGCTTCGACGCCGAGTACTGCGCCGGGACGTAAATCCAATAATCGCGGACGGTGCCGGGAAAGATCTTGCTGGTCCATTTATGCTGTGTGATCTTGCCTACCGGAACACCGTTTTGACGGTGCGAGTCAGGACCTGGTTTATAGTCTTCCGCCAACAGCGGAGACGCGAGAAGAGGCAGGATGGCACGGCGTGTGGGCATGAGATCTCGAACCAGAATACACCAGTCGGGCGAACGTGAGCGTAGCACGGCGCCTGTGGAGGAACGATGAAAGCCACAAAACCGTACGAAGAAATCATCGATTCATCGCCAGTGCGAACTCGACGACTATTTGCAACTCGAGCACATAATGATAATGGCGAAGGCGCGGGCGCGACAGAATCGTCAGCTTGCGAAATGACGTCAGTTCGTCCCTGAGGCGATTCGTTGGAAAGCGTTCCGCATGAGGACGGTAGGGCGACGTCAATACTCCTCAAGCTCAACTTGGACAAGCGTGTGGCTGAGCGTCAGATTCTAGTCTCAATCGACCGCTATCCACGATAAGGGGCAAGTGCTGGTGGGCGCGCAGGGACTCGAACCCCGGACCCCCTCGGTGTAAACGAGGTGCTCTAACCAACAGAGCTACGCGCCCGACGGTTCTATTATCACATGCGAGGTTT
>JACPVQ010000104.1 GCA_016191645.1 Candidatus Solibacter usitatus | reverse complement strand
AGTCATCAAACCAGCGACCGGCAGGCAATGTTCTGGCAGCTTAACTTTCAGGATCGATGGACGAACAATGGCGGCGCGGGCGGCATCACGCTTCCCGAGGCGGGAGTGCAATCGCGCTTTCGCGAAGACGAGTTTCTGTTCAATCACCGCTATACCATCCAGCCGAAACTGCTTTCGCAATTCCGCATTCTCATTGCGCGCTACTGGTCGCCGGCGCATTCCAACACCGCCGCGGCGCGCATCGCCGTCAATGAAGCGTTCACGGGCGGGGGCGCGCAGTCGGACCGTTTGGCAACGGAGTTCCACACGTCCATCACCTGGCTGCTGACGCAAACGCTGCGCAAGCACACCTTCAAATACGGCATCAACATTCCGGATTGGAGCCGCCGCGGTTTGAACGACAAGACCAGCCAGATCGGCTCCCTGGCCTACGCCTCCATCGCCGATTACGCCGCGGCGCATCCGTTCAGCGCCGTTGTGCAGCGCGGCGAAACGAAAACGGTGTTTGTGGAGAAGAACGTGGGCGGATTCTTTCAGGACGAATGGCAGGTGCGCGGCAATCTTTCGCTGGGACTCGGCGTGCGTTACGATTGGCAGAATTTTCTGGGCGATACGAACAACCTTGCGCCGCGATTTTCCTTCGCCTACTCGCCGGACAAGGGGAAAAAGTGGGCGTTGCGCGGCGGCACGGGCTCTTTCTACGACCGCACGGGTCCCGGCCCGCTGTGGGACGCCTTGCGATTTGACGGCGTCCGCCTGCGCCGCTTCGTTCTGGGGCCGGCGGCGATTCCGGCGAACATCGCTACTTTTACCGGGGCGGGATTGCCCACCAGCATTCACCAGTTTCAGCCGTCGCCGCAATCGCCTTATCTGATTCAGTTCAGCGGAGGCCTGGAACGGCAGCTTGCCAGGAAGACGCTGCTGGCCATTACGTATACGGGCACGCGCGGGGCGAAGCAATTCCGTTCGCGCGATGCCAACGCGCCCTTGCCGCCGTTGTTCGCCGCCCGTCCCAATGCCTCCCTCAGCGCCTTGCGCATCATGGAAACGCAAGGCAGGTTGTCCGGCAATTCGTTGGAAATTGCCGTGCGCGGAACCATCGCCCCGAAAGTTACGGGAATGTTGCAGTACACCTTTGGCCGCACGCTTGCCGATTTTGGCGGCATCAACTGGTATCCGGCGAACAGCTTTGCGCCGTCGGGCGAATGGAGCCGCACGGACACCGACCGCGGGCACCAGCTGAATTTCCTGGGCACGGCGAATCCGCATCGCTGGGTGAATCTGGGAATCTCGGCCTATGTTTTTTCCGGCACGCCGTACACCATCACCACGGGGCGCGATGACAACGGCGACGGCCTTCCCTACGACCGGCCGCAGGGCGTGTCGCGCAACACGCAGCGGAATCCCGGTTGGATTGGGCTCGATTTGCGCTGGTTCAAGCAATTCCGCCTGCGCCCGGCCTTGAAGGAGCGCAGCCCTTCGCTCACCTTCAGCTTCGACGCGTTCAACGCCATCAACCGCGTGAATGACCAGACACACGTCGGCGTTCTGACTTCGCCGTTTTTCGGCCGCGCAGTGGCGACGCTGCCTGCGCGGCGCTTGCAGCTGGGCCTCCGCTACCAGTTCTGATTGTGGCATCCTGATGCCATGACACGCGATAGAATGCGGCAAATTGCCCGCGAGCACATCGCGCGCGGCGACTCGCTTGGGTGGTTCGAAGCGGTTTATCGCGAGGCTCGCAGTACGGCAGACGCGCCTCCATGGGCCAACCGTAAGCCAAACGTGAATCTGACCGCCTGGCTGGAAAGAAACCCGAATCCTCAAGGGACGGCATGCGTCGTTGGATGCGGTTTTGGCGACGACGCCGCGGAACTCGCACGCATAGGCCTCAATGTGACTGCGTTCGATATCTCGCCAACGGCGATCGAAGTTTGCACGGAGCGCTTCCCGCATTTGTCCATCCACTGGGAGGCGCACGACCTGTTCTCATTACCCGCGGCATGGGAGAACTCTTTCGATTTCGTATTCGAGGCAAACACACTGCAAGTGCTTCCGCGCGTCCTGCGCGGAGGAGCGTTTTCAGCCGTCATCAATCTTGTGAAGCCGGGCGGCAGTTTGTTGGTAATCGCCCGGGCGCGCGATGAACAAGAACCCGAAGGCGACACCCCATGGCCGCTAACGCGCGCGGAATTGCAATCCCCAGACGGCTTCCGGACGATAATGTTGGAGGATTTCCTGGATGACGAAACACCGCCGGTTCGCCGATTCCGGGCACTGTACCTCCGTAACCCTCACTCCCCGGTGTAACCAAACGGGAGGGTTGCAACGCCAGAGCATATAGTCGTAGTATGATTTTCCTAGGGACGTAGATCAGGATGTCGGCGCTAACAAACCCTGCACCATCACCAATTCAACCGCCTGAACAGCGGATCACCAAACAGCCGCCTCCGGCGCAAGAGAAGCCGCGCGTGTGGCCGAAGGCCTTGCTCATTCTTGGGTCCATCGCCGCCGGCGTATGGGCATTCAACCAGTTCTATCTGAGACCGTTGCAGAAGCAGGCGGAACAAAAGGCGGCGGCGGCGCAGATCCGCACCGCTAAAGTAGTGGTTGGTCCGTTTGAGCGCCTGCTCCGCATTGGCGGAACAACCGGCGCTCGCGAATACTCCAATATCACCGCGCCGCGTATGCGAGGGTTCGAAAGCCGCAGCCAGATGGAATTGTTGCGCCTGGTGGGCAATGGCTCCTGGGTGAAGAAAAACGATGAGCTGGCTCAGATCGACCCGGGTACTCAAACGGATCACATGGACGACATCCGGGCCACCATCACCCAGGCCGGCGGAGATGTAAAGAAGCGCGAGGCGGAACAGTCAGTGGAGATCGAGAGCCTCATGCAGACGCTGCGCGTGGCGAAGGCTTCCGGCGACAAGACGGCCCTCGACCTCAAGGCCGCCGAAGTGCGGACCGATGTCGAACGCGAGTTGTTGAAGCTGTCCAATGAAGAGGCTCTGGCGAAGTACAAGCAGTCCCAGTTGGACATGCCGCAGAAGAAACTCATTCACGCCGCCGAGGTGAAGATCCTTGGATTCACCACGGAGCGGCACGTACGTCATTTGGGTCGGCATGAAGTAGACATCAAGGCGTATACGATTCGCGCCCCAATGGAGGGCATGGTTGCGCTGGCCAACATCTACCGCGGCGGCGGCCAGAGCCAGGCCGTTTCACAAGGCGACCCGTTGGGTTCCGGTCAGCCGCTGCTCAAGATTGTCAATCCCAAGAGCATGCAGTTGGATGCTAACGCCAATCAGGCGGAAAGCTCCGAAGTTCGCATCGGCATGCCCGCAATCATTGGATTGGACGCATTTCCCGATGTCAAACTGCCAGGCCGCATCTATAGTATCGGCGCGCTTGCCGTGGGCGGCTGGCGGCAGAATTACTATATCCGCAACGTGCCTGTGAAACTGACCATCGACGGCATCGACGCTCATCTGATTCCGGACCTGTCGGCGCACGCCGATGTCGTGGTGGAGAGCCAAACCAAAGCCACGCTGGTGCCTCTCGGAGCCATCAGGAACGACGGAAAAAAGACGTACGTCGAAGTGAAGCAAGGCGAACAATTTGTGCGCCGCGAAATCACAGTCGGCTCCCAGAACAATCTTCACGCCGTGGCCACGGCCGGTCTTTCCGGCGGCGAAGAAGTCCGCCTCAACTAACTTGGAAACCATCGGGCTGGAAGTGCAGGCCATCGATGGTCCCGGTGTGCTGCATCAGGTCACGGGAGTCATCGCCAGTCACAGAGGCGATATCCGCTCCGTGGCGATTCTCGAAAGCAGGCCCGGCGAAGCGCGCACCTACTACGAAGTGGACATTCCGGGCGATTCCGCCGCACTGCTCGCCGATTTGAACGCGCTCCCCATTGTGCGCAAGGCGGACTACACCAGCACCATGCAGCGCATCTTCGGCAAGCGCATCATTATTGTCGGGGGCGGCGCGCAGGTGGGCCAGGTCGCGTTGGGCGCGATTATGGAAGCCGATCGCCACAACATTCGCGGCGAGCATATCTCGGTCGACACCATTCCCTTGGTTGGCGAGCAGGCGTTGGCGGAAGCCGTGCGCGCCGTGGCTCGGCTGCCGCGCGCGAAAGCGCTGGTGCTTGCCGGATCGTTGATGGGCGGAGAGATTGAGGATGCCGTGCGCGAAGTGCGCGAGCAAGGGCTGCTGGTGGTGAGCCTCAACATGGCCGGCAGCGTTCCCGATGCCGCCGACCTTGTGGTCACCGACCCGGTGCAGGCCGGGGTGATGACCGTGATGGCCGTATCGGATCGCGCAAAATTTAGCGTGGAACGCTTGAAGCGGCGCGTCTTCTAGTTGCTGCTGTACTACTAGACTCTGAAATCTTCCCAGGCTGCAAAGATTCTCTTTTGGTTGCGGCTGTGCTGCTCTGTGGGGCAGATCTCCAGATCTGCGAGGCGGTCTCCAGACCGCCTCTGCCGGCACTGACCGTGATCCCGGATGACGGCTGCAACGCAGCCGATGGCCTCTCGGCGAGGCCATGCGGGGTCTGGAGACCCCGCTGCAGATCTGGAGATCTGCCCCACGTTACAATATCTTTCGTGTCTGCTCTCGGCGTGATGGAAGCCCGCACTGCGGTACTGGAGCGGCTTGCCGCGCTTGCACTCCCCACGCAGGTGGAGCGTGTGGCGTTGCAAGACGTGGACGGACGCGTGATGGCCGAAGAGATTCGCGCCGATCGCGATTCTCCGCCGCTGGCGCGCTCCATTCGCGACGGCTTCGCCGTGCGGGCCGCGTCCCTTCCCGGCACTCTGCGCATCATTGGAGAAGTGCGCGCGGGCGAGATCAGCGGTCTGCATGTTGGTCCGGGCGAAGCGTTGGAAATCATGACGGGGGCGCCGGTGCCGCCAGGCGCGGATTGCATCGTGATGGTGGAACACACCGATCGGCTGGGCGGCGAAGTTCGCATCGAGCGAACGCAGAAGCCCGGCGATTTCATCAATCCCGCGGGCGCGGAGGGGAAGGCCGGCGGTCTGCTGCTCTCTCCAGGCGAGCGCGTCACCTTTCCGCGCGTGGCAATGCTGGCGTCGGCCGGATGCGCAACGGTAGCCGTGCACCGCAGACCGCGCGTGGCCATTCTTTCCACGGGCGATGAAGTCGTTCCGCTCTCGCAGGTGCCGCAGCCGCACCAGGTGCGCAACTCCAACGCGCATTCGCTTGCCGCGCAGGTGCGCCGCGCCGGGGGCGATGCGCTCATCCTTCCCGTCGCCGCGGATCGATACGATGCCACTAGAGATCTCATCGAAACCGGATTGCGCGAAGATTTGCTGCTGATCTCCGGCGGCGTGTCCGCCGGTAAGTACGACATTGTAGAAAAGGTTCTGGCCGACCTTGGCACGGAGTTTTACTTTACGCGCGTGCGCATCCAGCCGGGCCAACCGTTGGTGTTCGGCCGCGCCCGCGATCGATTCTTCTTCGGCCTTCCGGGAAACCCCGCCTCCACCATGGTGACTTGCGAAGTGTTCGCCCGCGCGGCCGTGGAATTCCTCAGCGGCATTGCGCACCCGGCGCTGCCCTTGTTTCACGCCGCGCTCACCGAACCGTTTCGCCACAAGCCGGGATTGACGCGTTTCCTGCCCGCCGCCATTTCACCCGATGGCCGCGCGGTGACGCCGGTTCGCTACCATGGATCGAGCGACATTCCCGCATTGGCGCGCGCCAACGCGTTTCTGGTTGCCGAAGAAGCGCGCGAATCGTGGGAGCGCGGCGAACTCATTTCCGTTCTGCCGATATGAAGAAACTCTCGCATTACGACAAGCGCGGCGCGGCCCGCATGGTGGATGTATCCGCCAAGGAAAACACGCAGCGCACCGCGAGGGCGCAGGCCTTCGTGCGCATCAAACCCGCCGTGCTGCGCAAGCTGCCGTCGAATCCCAAGGGCAATCCGCTGGAGATTGCGCGCTTTGCCGGCATCGCGGCGGCGAAGAAAACGGCGGAGTTGATTCCGCTCTGCCATCCGCTGCTGCTGGCGCACATCGATGTCGATGCCAAATTGGAATCGCGCGGCGTGCGCATTGTCTCCACCGTCACTAACACCGGACCGACAGGCGTGGAGATGGAAGCGCTCACAGCGGCGGCGGTGGCCGCGCTGACGGTCTACGACATGACGAAAGCGCTCGATAAATCCATCGAGATACAGGATCTGTTTCTGCTCGAAAAGACCGGCGGCAAGAGCGGCGCGTTCCGGAGGAAACCTTGATCCGGGCGGCTATCCTGACCATCAGCGATTCGAGTTATGAAGGCCGCCGTGAAGATGCTTCCGGTCCGGCGTTGGGCAGCCGCGCTAAGGAATTGGGATGGCATCCGGCTGCCGCGGAAGTTCTGCCCGATGACCGCGCGCGCATTGCGGCGCGCCTTGTGGAATTGACGGACGCCGGAGAAGTGGACGTCATCGTCACCACCGGCGGCACCGGAGTGGCCGCGCGTGACGTCACGCCGGAGGCAACTCGCGATATCCTCGAAAAAGAGATTCCCGGTATGAGCGAACTAATGCGCACGGAAGGATTGAAGGCAACGCCGCTGGCCGTTTTGTCGAGAGGGGTATGTGGAACTCGCGGCCGTACGTTGATGATCAATGTGCCCGGTTCGCCGAAAGGCGCGTTGGAATCTCTGAACGCCATCGCGCATCTGGTTCCGCACGTGGTGGACTTGCTGCGAGGGAAGACGGAACATGCGGCGGATTCCACGAAACGGGGAGCCTGCCGGTGACATCTATTTCTATGATGAAGTTTCTGAAGCTGGCGGTGTGCCCGCTGATCACGGTGTTGCTGACGGCGCAACAGCCGGACCTGTTGCGCATTCCCAAAGCCGAGCCCGCCAAGCCGCTGCGCGTGCAGCCGGGCACCGTTGCGCCCGCCGCGGAAACCGAAACGGGCCCGCGCTTCATCATGCCGGTGAACATTGTCGTCGCGCCCACCATCGTCGTCGATCACAAGGGCAACTTCGTCAATGGCCTGCAATTGCACGACTTCCAGGTGTTCGACAACGATAAACCGCAGGATTTCAAACTGGACGTTGCGTTTCAGCCGATCGACGTCGTGGTTGCCGTGCAAGCGGACGGCGTAGTGGATCAGGTGTTGACGAAGGTTCGCAAGATCGGCCCGTTGTTGGAGAATCTGGTGGCGGGCGAGCAGGGCGCCGTGGCCATCGTCGCCTTCGATCATCGCATTCGCGTGATGCAGGATTTCACATCGGACAGAGAAAAGCTCAAGAAAGCGTTCGAGGCGATCAAGCCCGGCAGTTCCACGGCGCGGCAAGTGGATGCGATAGAGGATTCCGTGCGCATGTTGTCGCGACGCGGAAAAGATCGCCGCCGCGTGATTCTGCTGATCAGTGAAACACGCGACAAGGGCAGTGAAGGAAAGCTGCGTCAAACCATGCAGGCGGCGGAAATTGCCAATGTGATGGTGTACACGTTGAACATGAGCCGCTTGTTGAACACGCTGCTGGCGCCAACGCCGGTGCCCCGCCCCAGCGCCATCCCGCCCGAGGGCCGTCACATGCCCGATGGCAGCGCGGCGACGCCATCCACGGTGGCGCAGTACGGCGGCACGGGCAACGTCCTGCCGGCATTCGTCGAAATCTTCCGTCAGGTGAAGGCCGTCTTCGTCTCCAACCCCGCGGAGGTGCTTACGAAATACACGGGCGGTCGCGAGTTTGGTTTCGTCTCGCAAAAAGCGCTGGAAGATGCCATCTCCAAGATCGGGGAAGAACTTCACAGCCAATACCTGATCAGCTACAACCCCAACAACAAGCTGGAAGGTGGCTGGCACTCCATCAAAATTCAGGTACGCAATCCGAAGTTCACGCTGAAAGAAGTGCGGTCGCGGCCCGGCTATTGGCTGGCCGGAGTTCCGCAGTAGAATTCCATGCTGGATCGCGCCCGTCTGTTGCGGCTCTATCGCGAGTTGCTGCTGGACGGCATTGTGCCGTTTTGGCGCAGGCACGGCGTCGATGCGGACTTCGGCGGCGTACTCTCCTCCATGGGCGAAGACGGTGAGCCGATTTCAGGCGACAAGTTCGTCTGGTCGCAAGCGCGTTGGGTTTGGACGTGCAGCGCGCTCTACAACCGTATCGAAAGGCGTCCGGAGTTCCTGCAATGGGCGCGGCAGACCATCGATTTTCTGCTGGCGCATGGCCGCGACTCGCGCGGACGGTGGGTGTACAGGACCACGCGCGAGGGCGAGATCGTCGAAGGCGCAACCAGCATTTACTCCGATTGCTTCTTTGTGTACGGCATCGGCGAATATTGCCGCGCCCAACCCGACGCGGCGCTGTTGCAACTGGCGCGGGAAACGTTGCAACGCATCGTGCAGCGCGTGGAAGAACCTGATTTCTTCGAAACCGCTCCGTACGCATTGCCGGCGAACCGGCGCAATCACGGCGTTCCCATGATTCTGACGGAGGTTGCGGGCGAATTCGCCGAGACCGCGGGAGACGCGGCCATCGGCGGCGCGGCGTGGGAATACGCGCAACGAATCCTGCGCCATTTCTGGAAGCCGGATCGCGGCGTGATCCTGGAATTTCTCGATCGTCAATACAACGAAGTTCCTCCGCCTGAAGGAACCTACGTGATGCCGGGGCACGGCATCGAATTCTCGTGGTTCCTGATGCACCGCGCGCTGCGCCGCGGCGATTCGCATGCCATCGCGCAGGCCGCGCTGATTCTGCGCTCAATTCTGGAACAAAGTTGGGACCCGAAGTTTGGCGGCATCTATCTTGGAATGGATACGGAAGGACGTGCGCCATTTCTGCCGCACGCCGAAACGAAGATCTGGTGGCCTCACACCGAAGCATTGTACGCGCTGCTGCTGGCGCACAAACTGACCGGGGAGCAATGGTGCGCGGATTGGTACGGCCGCGTCCATGAATGGAGTTTCTCGCATTTTCCACTGTCCGGCGCGGGCGAGTGGCGGCAGCGATTGGACCGTCGTGGAAATCCTGTATCGACCGTGGTTGCACTGCCGGTGAAGGATCCCTTCCATCTGCCGCGCGCGGCGATTCTTGCCGTGCAATTGCTGGCCGCGCACGATTTGGGAAATGCCGCCGCCTGATTGACCGATGAGTGAACGGGTTCATCCATAGACTACTCCGTACTCCCCATCGCCATGCGGATCAATTTCTGCAAATACTCTTTGGTTCCCGGTTCGCCTTCCCGCGGCGCCCACGGCGCAAAATCCTTGTCGCTCATCGCGGCATATGGCCCGGGCTTCACTTCGTAACAAACCGCATGGCCGGTGAGCACCGCCATGCTATGCCACATGCCCGCGCCGACATCGATGCCGATCGTCTTGGAATCTCCATAATCGCCGCGGCCCAGAATCTCCACGCGCGTGACCTCGCCGCAATCGTCAAAAAGAAAAACCGCAAGCTGGCCCTCAAGAACTACAAAAGCCTCGGACTTCGGTGGAGTTACGTGGCGATGCGGCGGAACGTACGTTCCTCGCAGCAGGACATTGAGGAATCGATGACACGGCTCCTCCAGCGAGTGGTGGAAGTTGTGATTCATCCTGCGCCGCGGCGACTTGCCTGCCATGCCGAGCACTTCCTGAAACAGTTCGTCGCCAATGAGCTGGACTTGCATTTATTCATGATGCCATGCAACGCCGGCACCGGGCGCGGTCGCGTTGCGCGCTATGCCACAATAAAGTTCGGCCCCAATCTCCCCCGGAACGGAACCTCTGTAGCCAACTCATGGATTTTCTGGCAGGGCTCAATCCCCAGCAAATAGAAGCGGTACGCCACGCCGATGGTCCGCTGCTCATTCTGGCCGGAGCGGGCAGCGGAAAAACGCGCGTCATCACGCATCGCATCGCTTACATGATTTGTGAACGCGATGTCGCGCCGTGGTCTATCCTCGCCGTCACGTTTACGAACAAGGCCGCGGGCGAGATGCGCAGCCGCGTGGAGAGCCTGCTGGAAGGCCGCATTCCCGCCGGCACAGGCCCCACGGTTTCCACATTCCATTCCTTCTGCGTCAAATTGCTGCGCCGCAATGGAGCGTCGCTTGCCGAAGTGCGTCCTGGCTTTACACGAAATTTCAATATCTACGACGACGATGATCAGGTATCGCTGTTGAAATCCATCTATCGCGAGCTGGCCATGGATCAGAAGGCGCTGGCGCCTCGTTCCGCGCTTTCCATGATCAGTAAAGCGAAAGGCGACAAGATTTCTCCCGACGAGATGCGCGAACAGGCGCGCGATCCGGTGTCGAAGCAGGTAGCCGAACTCTACGCGCGATATGAGGCTGGTCTGCGCACTTCCAACGCTCTCGATTTCGACGATCTGCTTCTGGAATCGGTGCGTCTTTTGCAGCACGATCCCGCGGTGCGTCTCGCCTGGAACCAGCGCATTCATTACCTGATGATCGACGAATATCAGGACACCAATCGCAGCCAGTACGAACTGATGCGTTTGCTCGCCGGAGACAGGCGCAACGTGTGCGTCGTCGGCGACGAAGACCAATCCATCTATAGCTGGCGCGGCGCGGACATCAAGAACATTCTCGATTTCGAGCGCGATTTTCCTCGGGCCACCGTGATCCGGCTGGAGCAGAACTACCGCTCCACGAAGGCGATTCTTGAAGCCTCGGGCGCGGTGGTTGCCAACAACATGGCGCGCAAGGGGAAGAAACTCTGGACCGCGGGCGCGCCTGGCGAGAGCATTACTTTGTACGAGGCGTACGACGGGGAAAACGAAGCCCTCTACATCGCCGAAACGATAGAAAAAGTATTCCACCGCGACACTGCCACACGAGTGGCGGTGCTCTATCGCACGAACTTTCAATCGCGGCCCATCGAGGAAGCGCTGCGCCGATACCGCCGCAAGTACGTCGTGGTGGGCGGACTCAGCTTCTACCAGCGCGCGGAGATCAAAGATCTGCTTGCCTATTTGCGCCTGCAGATTTCGCCCACTGACAATGTTGCGCTCTACCGCATCATCAACACCCCGGCGCGCGGAATCGGCAAGAGCAGCATCGATGCCATCGAAGCCTACTCCGCATTGCACAAGCTCTCGGCGTGGGACAGCATCGAAGCGCTTCTACGTTCGAACGAACTCAGCGCGCGCGCCGTCTCCGCACTCACCGCGTTCCGCGATCTGATGATTGGACTGCGCAATCTCGCAGGCAAGCCAGTCAACGAGATTCTCGATGAGGTGATCGAACAGACCGGCTATCAGCGCATGTGGGAGCAGGCCAAACACGAAGATGGCGAAACCCGGGTGGCCAACATTCAGGAGTTGCTGAACGCCGCGGTGGATGCGAACAACCGCGGCGAAGACATCGCCGCATTCCTCGATCACGCCGCTCTCGTCAGCGATGCCGACCAGGTGGATGAGAAGGCGCAGGTATCGCTGCTCACCATTCACAACGCGAAAGGTTTGGAGTTTCCCGTGGTTTTTATCGCCGGCCTGGAAGAAGGGTTGTTCCCGCATGTGCGTTCGCTCAATAGCGAAGCGATGCTAGAAGAGGAGCGGCGTCTTTGTTATGTCGGCATGACGCGCGCGGAAAAACTACTCTATCTCAGTTGGGCCCGGCAGCGCCGCAAATTTGGCGGCGCGCCGCCCGAGCCGAGCATCCAATCGCGATTCATCCGCGAGGTGCCTCCGCCGTTGATTAAGAAGGCCGGCGGTGTCGCAGCGCGCGAGGAACTCGATCTGTTCAGCGAACAGTACGAGGCCCGCCATTCGGTGCGCAAGAATCTTTACACCGGAAAGACTTATAATTCTGTAGAGAACGTCGCACAGTTTTTCCAGCAGCGCGGTACTGGGCTAAACCGTCCAACCATACCGCAAAACACGCCGCTACCCGGCCCCAAGCCGGCTGCGTCTCCGGCGGCTGCTAAACCTGTGGCGGCAAGATCGAAGTCCGCCCCGGGGGCTTCCATTCAGCATCCGAAGTACGGCCGGGGGATCATCGTTCGCAAGGAAGGCGAGGGACCGGACGCTAAGATTACGGTCAGCTTTCCTGGCCATGGTTTGAAAAAATTGATTGCAAGGTATGCAGGCATAGAAGAATGAACACGAAGAAAATTACAGACAAGTCGGAACGTAAGGAAGCCAAGCGCAAAGCGCGCAAGAAGGCCGCGCCCAAACCGAAGCGCGCGAACGACGTGGCACGCGGCTCCGCCAAAAAGAAGGTCCGGCACATGACAAAGGGTCAGCGTAAGCGCTAGCTGCTGATCGCCTTGCCGGCGGCATCCTTATGATGAGCCAGTTGCTGCGCACCAAGAGCATCGACGCTCTTCTCGCCGCCAGTGAAGAGCCCAGCCGGCGGCTGAGCCGCACGCTGGGCCCTTGGACGCTGGTGGCGCTGGGCATTGGCGCGGTGATCGGCTCCGGCATTTTCATCCTCACCGGCACAGCCGCCGCGGGAGAGGTGCGCGCCAACCCGTCCATCTGGCACGCCACCGTCATCGATGTGCTGCTGCATGGAAGCGACGCGGTTTCCTCCGTGGGTCGATTAGGCGCGGGGCCGGGCATCGCTTTATCGTTCCTGATGGTGGCCATCGTTTGCGGCCTCGCAGGCCTGTGCTACGCCGAACTGGCGTCGATGATTCCCATCGCCGGCAGCGCCTACACCTATTCGTACGCCACGCTGGGCGAGATTTTCGCCTGGATCATCGGATGGGATCTCATTCTCGAATACGCCGTGTCGAATATGGCCGTGGCCGTGGGGTTCGCCGCCTATTTCAACGACATGTTGGACGTGTTGTTCGGCGTGCATTTGCCGAAAGTACTTTCCGAGCCGATGATTATCGGCGACAAGTTCACGGGAAGCTGGTTCAATCTGCCGGCATTTCTGATTCTGATGGCGCTCACCATGCTGCTGGTGCGCGGCGTGCGGGAAAGCGCGGCCGCCAACAACATCATGGTGTTGATAAAGCTGCTGGCGATTCTGCTGTTCGTTTTCGCCGCCGGCCGCGCTGTCAACACAAACAACTGGCATCCGTTTCTACCCAACGGATTCTCCGGCGTGCTCACCGGCGGCGCAATTGTTTTCTTTACCTACATCGGTTTCGATTCCGTCTCCACCGCGGGTGAAGAGTGCAAGAACCCGCAGCGCGATCTTCCGTTCGGCATCATTGTCTCGCTGGGCGTTTGCACGGTCCTTTATGTTGCGGTGGCGCTCGTCTTGACCGGAGTGCAGGACTGGAAAACCTTGAACAACGCCGCTCCGGTAGCCAATGCCTTGAAGGCCATCGGCATGGACAACATTCGCGCATTGGTGACAGTGGGCGCGCTGTTTGGAATGTTGAGTTCGCTGCTGGTCTATCAGTACGGCCAGGCACGCATCTGGTTCGCCATGTCGCGCGACGGGCTGCTGCCGCGATTCTTCTCGCGCGTTCATCCGAAGTTCCGCACGCCGCACATAAGCACATGGATCGCCGGATTCGCGGTGGGAATCCCCGCGGGAGTGTGGGACATCGATACGTTCGCCGATCTCAGCAATATCGGTACGCTATTCGCTTTCGCTTTGGTGTCGGCGGGCGTGCTGGTGCTGCGCAAACAACAGCCTGCGCGCGCGCGCGGCTTTCGCGTCCCGTTTGTTCCGGCAGTTCCCATTCTCGCCATTATGTCCTGTGTCGTCCTCATGATGAGCCTGCCGCTGATGACGTGGCGCAGATTCTTCATCTGGCTGGTGGTAGGACTTGTCATTTACTTCGCGTTCGGCAAGAAGCATTCCACGCTGGCCGATCGCACTTGAACCATTGGAGTCATTTATGTCTTTGAAAGAAAAACTTCGCGGAGCTGTGGGCTTCCCCATCACGCCGTTTCAAAAGGATCTGTCGCTCGATCTGGCGGCGCTCGAATCGAACATCGCCTTCATGATCCAGCACGATTTCTGCTCGCTGGTCGCCGCCGGAGGGACGGGCGAGATCTATTCGATGACGCCAGCGGAGAATGTTGATGTCGTGGGCTGCGCTGTAAAGGCTGTGGGCGGCAAGATGCCGGTGATCGGCGGCGTGGGATACAACACCGCCATCGCTTGCGGCATGGCTCGGGAGATGGAAAAGGCCGGTGCCGATGCACTGCTCGTGATGCCTCCCTACTATGTCAACGCACCGGTGGAAGGGTTGTTGGAATACTACACGGCAGGTCGACCAGAGCGGGGCGACGGTCCCGGCGTTTGCGGCTGCCGCCACCGCAGGCCAGGGTTGGTTCTCCCGCATCGACACCGCCGCCCGACCGCCCGTTCTTCAAATCGACTACGCCGTCGGCGTGCAAGGGTACACGTCGAGCATCTCGAATATCGCGCCGAAACTTTCGCTGGCCATTTCCGATGCAGGCAGCAAGCGCGACTTCACCACGCTCAACGCGCTGCTGGCGAATTATGTGAATCCGTTGTACGCCGCGCGCGACCGGAAGCGCGGCTATGAAGTGTCGGTGATGAAGTCGATGATGGATCTGATGGGATTGAAAGGCGGGGGCGTGCGGTCACCGTTGGAAAACGTTTCGGAGGCTGAGATGGGAATGGTGCGCGATCTGGTGGCTCTATATAAGGACGTGGCGTAAGCGTGCTGCATCCATCGATTTTTCGTGAATACGACATTCGCGGCATTGCGGATCGAGATCTGTTGAGCCCCGATATCGAGACTCTTGGCCGCGGCTTTGGAACCTATCTTCTGCGGGCGGGCGTGAAGCACATCACGCTGGGTCGCGATTGCCGCATGAGCGGCGATCGTTTGCACGCGGCGTTGTTGACTGGTCTTCTGAGCACGGGCATCGAAGTGACGGACATTGGCACCGTGCCGACGCCGCTGCTCTACTATTCGGTATTTCATCTTCACACCGGCGGCGGCGTCATGATCACGGGCAGTCACAATCCTGCCGAATACAACGGATTCAAAGTGATGGTGGGCAAGAGCACCATCTACGGCGAGGAGATTCAGAAGGTGCTGCGGCTGATACAAGCCGGAGATTTCGAGAGCGGGCGTGGAACCGTAACAGGGACAGACGTCACTGATGCCTATGTGGATGAGATCGCGCCGCAGTTCCGGTTCGAACGCCGAATCAAGGTTGTAGTGGACTCCGGCAACGGGACGGCGGGTCCGACCATTCATCGCCTGCTGGCGAAATTGAACGTGGAAAGCATCGAGATCTTCTCGGAAATGGACGGACGGTTTCCCAACCATCATCCCGATCCAACGGTGGAAGAGAATCTGGAAACGTTGAAGCGCGCGGTCGTGTCCAACGGCGCAGACATGGGCTTGGCATTCGATGGCGATTCGGATCGTATCGGCGCGGTGGATGAAACAGGCCGCGTCGTTTGGGGCGACTTCCTGCTGCTGATCTACGGGCGCGAGATTCTGTCGCGCAAGCCGGGAGCGACCATCATCGGCGAAGTGAAATGCTCGCAAGTGATGTACGACGAGCTGCGGAAACTGGGCGCGAACGCCATCATGTACAAGACCGGTCATTCGCTGATCAAAGCGAAGATGAAGGAAGAGCATGCCGAACTGGCGGGCGAGATGAGCGGGCACATGTTCTTCGCCGATCGCTACAAGGGATACGACGATGCTCTCTACGCGGCCTGCCGTTTGATCGAGATTGTGGCCGCATCGGGGAAGCCATTGTCGGCGCAACTGGCGGGGCTGCCCACGGTGGTCTCCACTCCCGAATTGCGCTTCGATTGTCCTGACGACCGCAAGTTCGATGTGGTGTCGAAGGTGGCTGCGCACTTCCGCCAGATCCGCCCGGTGATGGATGTCGATGGCGTCCGCGTACTGTTCGACAAAGGCTGGGGCCTGGTGCGCGCATCGAATACCCAACCCGTGCTGGTGATGCGCTTCGAAGCCGAGAGCGCGGAATTATTGCAAGCCTACCGCGCCGAGGTGGAAGCCGTGGTGCGGCAGGCTACCAAATAAGCTTCAAGCCGAGCTGCATCTGGCGCGGGTAGTTGGACGACGGCGCGCTGACGGCGGCTTTGATCAATGATCCGAACTGCACGTTCTCCACGTTGTTGTTGAACTGCTGCGACACGATGAAGAAGGAATTGGCGACATTGAAACATTCGGCGCGGAATTGCAGCGAGACTTTCTCCGTGACGCGGGTAGTCTTGTTGAGCGACACGTCGGCCATGGCGACGGGCTGCAAACGAACGTGGCTATCATAGTCCGGCTCGTAGCGCGGATTGAAACGCGGGACCTCCAGCCAGTAGGCCTCCGTGCATCCGTAATCGACGCTGAACGGCTGCATGGTGATGGTGTTGTTTTCATTCCAGCGCAATACGCAGGGTTTGACGGCTTGAATTTTCTGGCCCGTCCAATCGTAGGGAAGCTTGGCGTCTTTCAAGCGAATGATGTTCTGCGGTAAACCCCAAGGACGCCCGGAACTGATGGAAAAGATGATCGTATTCTGCCAGCCGCCGGCGATGCGGCCAACCAGGCGGTTGTTGGTATTGAAGAAGCGGCGGCCGCGTCCAAAAGGCAATTGATTGATCATGCTGGCCGTGAATCGATGCGGCTTATCGAGCGACGATACTCCCTGCTGCATCACATCGCGAACCTGATCGAGGAATCCGCTGCGCACCATGTTCTTCGAGTACGTGTAGTTGACGTTGAGATTCATTCCGCGGCGGGAGCGCCAGGTGAACAGCGATTGCACGGAGTTGTACCAGCTTGCGCCGTCATTACGCATCAGTTCGGAAAACGCGGCGAATTGCGGAAACGGGCGCAGCAACTGCGAGCGAGCCTGCGAAGTTGCGGTGTAGAAGGTAGTCCCGTTGAAGACTTCGACGTTGCGAAACGGATTGAGAATTCCGGCATCGCAGAAAGATGGATTTCCGCCGAGCATGAAGTTGCAGCGGTCTCGGAAAGTTCCGTCATCCACTTCGTTGAAGCCCTTGGTGGTCTGCAGCGTGTTACCGCGACTGCCGGCGTAGGTGATTTCGAATTTCGCGCGGTTGCCGACAGCGCGCTGAATGCCGAAGGAAAACTGATCGATGTGGGGAATGCGGAAATCGGCATTCACGAAATTGAAGCCGCGGCCGGCATAGGTAAGAAGGCCTTTGGAGGAACCGTCGGGCTTCAATACGACGGGGAACGGATCGGCAATCTTGCTGGGAGTTCCGGTGCGGTTGCTGTCGGTGGACGCTGTGAGCGAAGTGGAGTTGCTGAATCCATAAGTTTGTTGGAAGTCGTTATTCGGATTCATGAAATAGCGGCCCCATCCGCCGCGGATGACCGTGCGGGAACCGAGCGCATAAGCGAATCCGATTCGCGGCTGCCATGTTTTCCAATCGAGATTGGCCGCCTGGCGAGGTTGGCCATCCACTCCGGCGAATCGAAGCCCGCCATGCATGATGGGAAAATCGGGGAACGCCTGACGGTCGATCAGTGTATTCACGGGGCTGAGCACCTCGGCATCGAAGCCGCGATTCATGCGGTTGTAACGCTCATTCGGTGGGAAGTTGAAGTCCACACGAAACCCGGAGTTGACGGTCAAGCGCTTGGTGATCTTCCAATCGTGCTGGATATAGGGCGACATGTAACGGTAGAAGAAGATAGGAAACACCGGGTAGTTGGCGGTGCCGGAGATGGGGGTACCGAGCAGCCAACTGGCCAGCGAATTGCCGCTGAGCGCGTCCGAGCGATTATAGGTTTGCTGTGTGAACGCAGTGCTGGAATTGAGCCGGAAGACGTCGCCGGAATTCTGGGTCGAATACTGAATCCAACGCACGTCGAAGCCGGCCTTGATGGTGCGCGACCCGTTGATCTTTGTGAACGTGGGATGCAGTGTGGCGGAGTTCGTCACATTGTTTGAGAAGCCGCGCCCAAGGGCGATGTAGTTGTCGAGCCGGTAGATTCCGAAGCCGAAATTCGCGCCCAGGGAATTCGCCAGCGCGGAGGGAAATCCCAGTTGCGTCATATCGAAATTGCGATTGGCATCGCTGCGGGAACCCTCTATGTAACGGGTGAAAGATCCTCGCAGATTGAAGATGGCCGATGGAGAAATGGTCGTTACCCAATCGAAGACGTAGGCGTCGTTGATGCGCTTGAGCGGGAATTGGCCGTCCTCGCCTGGGCCGCGAACGCCGTTGGTGCCGCGCAGTTCCGTGCGGTCATTGCTGGCATGGCGGAAAAAGACGCGGTTGCGCGCGCCGAAGTTCTGATCGAACTTGAAGACGAGATTGTAGAAGCGATCCTGCGCGGGATTAACGCCTCCGGAAACGAAGTAGTTCGATTGCGCGTAATCCGCGCCGGCCGTCTTCGTATTGGGCGCGGGAAAGTAGCTGGCGATCTTGCTGGCGATGGGATGGATGCGATCCTTGGGGATGATGTTGTCCGGAAAAGGATCGCGGGTCCACACGCTGTTGACGTTACGGCCGCTGATGGGATCGTAGACAGTGATCTTGCGGCCGCGCGCATCGAACAACTTCGAAAAGTCGCCGCCGCGCATTTCCGGTTCGGGAACGCTCAGAATGAGCGGCTGCGGCGATCCTTCGCGATAGCCTTCGTAGTTAAAAAGAAAAAACGTCTTGTTGCGGCCGTTGTAAAGCTTAGGGAAATAAACGGGTCCATCGAGTTGCACGCCGTACTGATCCAGGTAGTGGCCGTCTTTGGACGCGCCGCGGGCGTTGTTCTGGAAGGAATTGGCGTCCAGCCAGTTGCGGCGCATGTATTCGTACACCGCGCCGTGAAACGGGTTCTCGCCGCTCTTCAGGACGACGTTGACCGAGCCGCCGCCGGAGCGGCCGTATTGCGCGTCGTAGGAGTTGGTTTGAATTTTGAATTCGCGCACGGAATCCACAGGCGGGACGTAGGCGAGATTGTTGCCGCCGGCCTGCGCGTTGTTGGGCGCGCCGTCCATGAGGAATTCCGTGTTGCGATTGCTGCCGTTGATGCCCCACTCGGCGATCGCTCCGTTGTCGAAGGGGCGCTGGTAGGCCAGCGATCCGTTGAAATCGACGCCGGGCGCGAGCATCGCCAGCATAAACGGATTGCGACCGTTGAGCGGATATTCGCGAATCGCTTCGGCATCGATGACGCCGCCGCGGTCGGCCGTGGCATCTTCCAGGATGGGCGCTTCGGAGGTGACCGTGACTTCCTGCGTCACGCCCCCCAGTTCGAGGCGAAAACTGAGAGTCAGGTTTTGATTGACGTTGAGCTCCACATTGGTGCGCAGGGCTTTGCGAAATCCGGGCGCCTCGACGCCAACCTCATAGGAACCGAGTTGGAGGAAAGGGACGGTGTAGTTTCCCTGCGTGTCCGTGCGTGCGACGGAGGCGCTGTTGGTGCCGGTGTTCTTCACGGTAACCACCGCGCCTGAAATGGGAGCGCCGGAAGGATCGGAGACGCGGCCCGTCACGGTGGCGCGAAACTCCTGCGACCATGCGCAGGATGCGAGAAGAAAGAAAATGAGGACGTTGCTCATAAGCTGCTCCGGAAGACTGATTACTGTAAATATGATACTCACTGGGGCGTTGCGCGGGGATGCCGCGCCGGACACTGGGAGATTTGGAATCGATTTCCGGGAAGGCTTTGTTAGCATAGGGCACCTTGCTGAGGTTGTTGGGGAAAAAGGCGGGAGCGCCAGAGGGCGAGAGTGAAGGCCATGAAGAGATCGTCGTGGCCACCGTTGATGGGGCCGTAGTGGAGGTGGCCCGTGGCGGAGCGGGTTTCCCTGATGGAGAGCATCTCGGCGGTGAACTCGGCGCGGAGCGGGATGTCGGCGGCGATGCGGAGCTGGCCGCGTTCGAGCATGATGAGCGGGCCGGCGACGAGATCCTTTTGGGGGATGAACCAAACGCCGTTGGAGCAGTGCTGCGCGTGACCGGATGTGATGAGGATGGGGGTGAGGCCGGTGTAGCCGATCTCGGCGCGGAGTTGGTCGAGGACGGCTGCGCCAACGCCGGTGGCATCGACGGCGATCATGATGCGATTGAAGTCTTGGTGGAGTTGGGAGACGCGTTTGGCGACCTGGACGTAGCTGGTGCCGAGGGGGATGCGTTCCAGGTGACGGAGGTCGTGGGTGATGGCGTGATGATCGTGGAGGGGGGAGACGAGAGTTTTGCGTTCTATGATGGCGAGGGCTGTGTAGTCTTGCGATTGACCGATGTCGAGACCGGCGAAGAATTGGGGGGACATGGAGGTTCCTTTATGTTTTTGGCCGCGAGTTAACGCGCGTGAACGCTTGCGAACATGATTGGATTTTTTCGGTGAAGGCTGGTTCGAGGAGTTTGTACGAGAAGAGAGAGCCTTCGGGATCAGTGAATTGACAGAGATACTCCTGGCTGAAGAGTGGTTCGCCCAGGGCTTGCCGTTCTTCGTCGAGGAACGCTCTGGAGAAGCGCGGGCATTTGGTGGCGGGGAGTTCGATTTTGTGCCATTCGGGGGACATCCATGCGTCGTAGAAGAAACCTTGGCGGCCGTTGGGAGTGGACATCATCCAGAGATCGCCGTTGGAGACGGCTAGCATGGGGCGGACTGCGTGGTAGAGGGTTTTTGGCACGCGCGCGGCTTCGTCGATGAGCAGCAGGGAGACGGCGGAGAAACCGCGGATGGTTTGTTCACGGCAGGGGAGACCTACGATGCGCGAATTGTTGGGGAGGACGATGGAGGATTTATTTTGATTGTCGGATTTGGGGCGGATGTTCATCTGTTCAAGGAATGACTTGGCTTTGCGGATGAGTTCGGCGCTTTGCCGTTCGCTGGGGCTGATGCATAGGATGAGGGAACGTTCCAGGAAGAGAGCGCGATGGAGGGCGATGATGGCAGCGATGGTGGACTTGCCCCATTGGCGAGTGCAGTTGAGAAGGCAACGGCGGGAGTTGGAGCGCAGGACTTCGCATTGAATGGAGTCGGGATGGAAGGCGAGTGACTCGCGCGCGAATCTAACCGGGTCGAGGAAGTGGAGGGGATTCATTGTTCCACGTCCATTGAGTTCAAGGCTGCGACGACGGCGGTGTGTGCTTCCGGGAATTGGCGCAATGTGGAGAGCAGAACGGAACAGTATCGGGGCCAGGAAGTTGGGAAGCCGCTGCGCGTGGAGGATGTGAGAGCACATTCAGTTACGCGGGCGGGCCAGAAGGCGGACGGGTGGCGCGAGAACCGAACATAGCCCGTGGGGCACGGGGCGCGCAAAGTTGCGGCAGGCACACGTTGGGTGTGCGATGTGAGCGCCGGACTTGGTCTGGTTGTTTTTTGGATGGATTCACCTCTTCTTTCCGCGTTTAGGCCGCCGCCGGAGGGCGAACGCCTGGGGAAGATGAGGCAGGCGGCACGTAGGGTTTGTCTTCGTCCTGCCAATCAGGTAGGCCGGAAGGGATTGGATATTCGATATTTAGCGTTGTCTCAGGTTCGTTCCGCTGCTTGCCACGGAGGGACTGCAAATCCTGAAGTTCGCGTTCCGCGCGGGCGTAATCGCGGCGGGCGCGGCCGAGGTAGCGGAGCAGAAGTTGGAGGGACCCTTCCTTTTTTCTGCCGAGAGATTCGATGGCCGCGGCGACGCGATGATCGAAAGAGAGGGTATCGAATTCGCGGTCGAGATCGGCCGCGGTACGGGTGATTTCCATGTCGAGCATGGCGGTTTCTGCGGACAGGAGGCGGCGAATGCGCCACGCGGCGGCGGCGATGTCCATGACGAGAAAAACTTCGGAGTCGTCGATGGGGTTGAAGCGGTCCATGAACATGTAGGTCATTTGCTGGAGCTTGGCGGGGTCCTCTCCTTTGAGCAGGGCGATGCGGGAAGTGAAGCCATGTTTGATGGCGTTGCGGCAGGCGATCTCTTTGCCGGAGATGGTTATGGGGCCTTTGGATTTGGAACCGTTGGCGCGGGAAGCTTCTTTTTGGCGTTCTGTGCGTTTGCGCATAGATGTATCCTCCGAGCGTATTGTAGGGAGGGCTGTGCGTTAGGTCGCGAGGAGCGGCTCGGTAAGGTGTTGGAAATAGGGGAAATATAGTTTCGTGAAGTCTGAACAAGGGGAGGTGGCCGAGAAAGTCGCGGCGGTTCCTGGAAAGAGTTTTGGGCCGTTAATGAACGTTAGTAAACGTTTTTTGGGGGTGGTTCAGAGTTGGGTAATGCGCAGGTTGGGAACCATTTGGAAGTGGCGCAGATTCCGGGTGCCGACCCCGTAGCCGAAATGGAGGGCGGTGGCACCGATCAGCAGGTCCGCAAACGGGATCGTGCAGCCATGCTGGCGTGCGCCGGCGTCGATCTTTGCGGCAAGTTGGGCCATCTCCCTAGTGAACGGTTCCGCCGGGATTGCCGCGTAAACAGTATCCAGGTAGGCGCGCCGCCTAGCCGCCTGCTCCACAGTCCGGGCACGATGTTGGCCGTGCTCCAGTTCGATAACCGTTATGGAGGAGAGTACGATTTCGGTTTCTCCGTGCGCATGTTCGAGTATCGCCAGCAGTTCACTCACCGGCTTGGCGCCACGCTCAGCGGCGATCAGCACCCCGGAGTCGAGGACTAATCCCATGCCGGCGGATGGAACGGTTCGCGGGTAGCGTCAATGGCTGCTTGCACGTCCTTGGCGAAGTCGGCGTCGGGCACCGGCGCGTAGCCGAGCTTCTCTTCATACGCCTTTGCCACGGCGATGCACTCGCTGATTTTGCGGCCTGGCCGACGTGGCGTCTTAATGACGGCCACAGGACGATGGTCCTGCTCCACGATCACCTCGACGCCTTCCTGGACCTTGGCCAGCACGGCGTGGATATCGCGGACGAGTTCGGCTTCTGTAATGTGGACCGTCGCCATCACTTCGATCATAGCCTTTCCTCCTCCTCGTTGTCCTCCTCTTCCGGCACAGCGGCTACCCGCGAAGTCGCGAACAGCCGCCCCCTGCCTGCATCCGCACTGCCGACAGTGGCTCCGCAGGCCTGCAAAGAAGCTCGCGGTCCCTGCGCATTATTGGGCATTGGTGGCCTGCGATAATCTTGCCGCGCAAGTTGTACCTCTGATGTCCTTCACTTTACAATGGCGTACAGGGCCGAGTAGTTATCGAGAAAGGTGACAGCGGAGACGGCCCATCGCTTTGCTCAGCATTTGGAAATGCCAGCTGATCCCGAAACTGCCGCGTGAACGAAAGAGCGTCATCCTTATGAGTTCGCTTAATCCGGCAATCCTTACTTGGGCGCGAACAACGGCAGGTCTGTCTCTGGAAGAGGGCGCGCGGGCGATCGGCTTGAAAGACGCTTACGGCTTGGCGGGCGCCGAGCTCCTGGATGTTCTGGAACGCGGGGAAAACGAACCTTCGCGGCCATTGCTAGTCAAGATGTCTAAGGCGTACCGGCGACCGTTACTTGTTTTTTACTTGGCCGCTCCGCCGAAAAGTGGCGACAGGGGGCAAGATTTCAGAACGGTGCCCGGTGCAGCTCCACCGCTCTTCGATCCTGACTTGGACGCACTTCTGCGAGACATCAAGGCGCGACACAGTATCGTGAAATCCTTGCAGGAAGATCTTGAAGCTGGTCCCGTGCCGTTCATCGGTTCCGTAAGCATGGACATCCCCGTGGAAGAGCTGGCGGAGCGGATTGTGCGGAACCTGAACTTCGGGGTTGAGGAATTCCACCAAGCGAGAACGATTGAAAGTGCGTTCTTCTATCTTCGCTCGAAGATTGAGGAGGCCGGTGTTTTTGTGCTGCTCGCGGGGAATTTAGGGAGCCACCACACCAACATCCCGGCGGACACGTTCAGGGGATTTGCGATCGCTGATCCGGTTGCTCCATTCATCCTAGTGAACGATCAGGACGCAAAGCAAGCATGGGCTTTTACGGCTCTCCATGAGCTTGTCCATTTGTGGCTGGGCACGACGGGGGTGAGCGGTGGAAACGCTGACGCCAAGATAGAACGCTTTTGTAACGATGTCGCCGGTGAGATTCTTCTGCCTTCTCAGAACATGGATGGTCTTCCGGCGGAGATGGCCCGCAGCACACTCGATAAAGCAATAGCCCATATATCGGAGTTCGCCCATAGCAGAAACGTGAGCCGCGGGATGGCCGCTTATCGGGCGTACCGAGCAGGGATTATCAGCGAAGCAATGTGGATTAGGCTAAGCGATCACTTCAAACAGGAATGGATTGCCAGCAAGGCCAAGCTCTCACAGAAACCAAAACAGACGCAGGGCGGGCCGAGCTACTACGTGGTTCGCCGCCATAGAATAGGCGCGGCTCTATTGGAGCTAGTGAGTAATTCTCTGAGAGACGGAAACATTACGTACACCAAGGCCGGAAAAGTTCTCGGGGTTAAGCCCATGAATGTCGATCTTCTCCTTCGCAGTACAGCCGGGGTTCGTTGATGCTCTACCTGCTGGACGCCAATATTCTGATCACCGCGCACAAGTCTTACTACCCGCTTGATCAAGTGCCGGAATTCTGGAGTTGGCTGAAGCATCAGGCGGAAGCAGGCATCTGCGGTACTGATCATGCATCATGTTCTGAATCCCATCGACATCGCTGTCAACTGGGCAATGGGCGTCCGGTGAACCGCGCAGGTCGCTGTTGTGGGAACTTCGAGAGGGCTTGCGTCTCGGAGAGTTCTAAGACTTTGGGCCGTTAATGAACGTTAGTAAACGTTGTTTTGGATGGAGTGGCTCAGAGTGCAAGCGTACCGACTGCCTGCATCCGCATTGCCGGCAGTTTGTTCAGTGCCGGGGCACGCATCGACGGACAAGGAAGCGCGTTCGGCAATCACTTTAGCCAATTATGTTAAAGTTGATTTGCATATGCGACGATGGGTTATGTGAAGTGTCTAATCCTATTGAGGTTGTCATGTCGAAAGCGAAACAAGAAACAGTGAAGCTGGATGCAACCGAGCGGAATATAGACAAAGCAATCCACAGGGTCTACCAGACCTACGGCACTAACCTCTCGGCGTACTTTTCGGATTTGCAGCGCCGTCTGCAACAGGATCAGTCCGCGCAGGCCAGCGAAAAACGTGCCCCGAAAAGCAGGCGTAGCGGGGCTTAGCTTTTGACCAAGCCCAACCCTGACTACCGCCCGAATCCCAAGCGAGCGGTGTACATCCAGGGCCGGATCGACCACCTGCTCATCGATAGGCTGACTCCTGAGATCGTTCACTTACAAGGTGAGAGCCGTGATCCAATTACCGTCTACATTGACAGCGTCGGCGGGGAGACCGTCAGCGCAGAAGCATTGTCCCGGCTTCTTGAAGTTTCGGACCAAGACCATTCACGCAGCTGCCGGATTATCACAGTTGTAACGGGACTCGCTGCAAGCGCGGCTGCCGATCTGCTTTGTTTTGGCAGTTACGCCATCGCTTACCCAGACAGCATGATTTTGTTTCATGGGGTTCGAAGGGCGACAGGCAACCCAATTGTGACATTCGCAGCGGCATCCAGCATTGCGGAATCTCTAAGACTAAGTAATGAGCGGTATGCAATTGCCCTTGCAGACAAATCGCTTCGGCGTCTCGGTTTCCGGTACATTTGGATGCGCCAGGAGTTCAATAGGTATCGACAAAAGACCGGCAAACAATCAACGGATGTGGAGTGCTTCGTCGAACTGGTTTGCGAACGCCTCAGCGGCAGCGCTTTGAGAGTTGTGGACCGGGCGCTGGAACGCAACAAAAGGTATGAAGCCCTCATCGATCACGTTGGGAGAGCGGCCCAACATAGTAAACGCTTCCAGAATCCCACACGAATGGCTGAAACCGAGGCCGTCATCCTCAAGAGTATCATCGGCTTTGAGATGTCCAGAAACAAGCAGAACAACTGGACCTTTGGCGAAGGCGGATTGCGACAAGTTCACGACGACTTCCTGCTTGTCCGGGAGTACCTGAATATCTATGATGGGGATCACTTAACCAGGCTCTGCGACAACTGGGGCAGGTTCCTTCTGGACGACGCCCAGACAGATGACCTAGCGACGATTCCGGATGAGGAGCAGCGCCGACTCAAGATACACGAACTGGCGAAGCCGCTCCTACGGCCACTATGGCTGTTTTTTGTCGCGCTCTGTTATGCGCTGCAGGAAGAGGAAAACGTACTTTCCGCCACGGACGCATTTTGGCTGGGCTTGATAGATGAGGTTATCGGAGGGTCGCAAGATTTGTTTCCTTTTCGGCTCATCTTGGAAAACGCCCCTGACGCTCCCCCGCAAATGGCCGCCGAGGCCAGCGGTCTTTCAGATATTGTTCCTTGACGCTCGAAAGAAAGGCACGCATGAACAGCGTGAAATGCGGAACTGAATCCTGATGAGCCGGAATCATTAGCGGTGGCCCGAAACGAACGTGTATACAGAAACGCGAATATGAATCCTACAGTTGCCCACTGCGCCTATCGCCATACGACTGATATTGATCCCACGGTTGGGATGCATTCAAAAGAGTGGGATGGCTTGGGTAATGTTTGTGTATCGAGGGCGACTGAAGTCTTGAGACTCGACGCAACGGGGTATTCGAAGGAGCACCGGGACCAGATTTCGGATATCTTTCATTCGATGGCTGCGACGAATCGCACCATCAGAAGGATCTTGGAGCCAGGCCAGGAGTCTGAGTCCGTGGATGCTTTGGCCTTGGCTCGTTTGCAGTTGGAATGTCTGTACACGCTTTGCCTGATGTTCGAAGGGTCACAGCACGTGGATTGCTATGTGCGGGACTACTGGCGAAAGCTTTTTGTGCAGTATCTACTTCGACGTGAGGAGACCAGCGGCCTACCACGCTTTCAAGAGAGTGCGTCCGCCCCTCCGGACGGTCTCATTCCCCTTGGCCTGCATTTCGGAATCACACAAGCACAGATATTCACCGTTGAGCTTGAAGAATTGAACTGTCCGCTGCCCGCAGGCATTGCCGAAGAGCGGATCCCGCAATTCCCGAACGCTGCTAAGTCAATAAGTAAGATCCCGCTGGGCGACAAGCGACGAATGCTGGAGCGGCTTTACATGAAGTATCGCGAGCTGTGTTCGTTCGCTCACAGCACGGCCCAAGCAAACATGTTCAAGAATGTATTCGACAAGCGTTCGCGGCAAACGGCTTTTCTTGGCGATCACGAAAAGGAGGAGCGGTTCCAGCGTGACATTCTTGGGGAGTCGTACCTGGTGAGTTTCCTGAGCATTTCGCAATCGGCTGCAGAGCTAACCGTCCGCTACCCGAACGACGTTGAACTGCGCTGTGCTGCTATGAATGCTTGGGCCCAGTTATCTGAAGCCAGCCTTCTGACAAAGGCTGTTTGGGAAATTCGGACGAAGAAACTCTTGGGTGCAATCTCTTAATTCTTCGGGATTGGGCGGGGTAATGTCACCGGCAGTCCATAGTGCATCTCGCCGTGGGGTTCCATCGCGGATTGGAAGAAGGGACCACTTCTTCGGAAAGTTCAGTTTCTGTTGGTACGAGTCTTCCGCCGAACGCCATCGCGAGGATGCTTTGGGTCAACGAATCCACTTGAACAGCAGACCGTTTCAACCTGGCCTCCATACCGTCGGCAAACGCGAAGAAGGCCGCAACTCTGCGCACAATCTCACGCTGCTCCTCCACCGGAGGTAGAGCAAATGGTTGCGCCTTGATGTCCGTTCCAGACACTCCGTTCTGACCGGCGCTCGACTTAGCTTTCCCAACAACACGTTCATGGGCCCCAATGCTTCCAAAAAAACATTCGACATATTCAGGTTCAAGGAATGGGTGGTCAATACGAACGCGCATTAACTTGTCGGGGTAGAGCAAATCCCGACCGAGACCTCGTATGACGCCACAGACCCCAAGCAGCTCAAGGCTCCCGTTGTAACGAGTGAAAAGTAAGTCGCCATTTTTAAGACAGTAGTGTGGTACGAAGCCAGCCGGGTCCTCTATGAACCTGACATCTTCGGTGTTAACCGCACCGGGTCTAGCAGCGCTAATCCGAAGTATAGGCATTCCAGGTGGATGCATTTTCGGCATCGCCGAGATTCCATTTCTAAGTTCGCCGATAACTGAACCGAACCTGACCCATTCCCAATCCCTCGGAATCACATCGTCTGGTACGAGTTCCTTTGGTATTATCTCAACCATTGGGCCACGCCGCCGGTATTCGCGAATCTTGCCTAAGATTTCGTTTCGGTGCAAGCCTGGATTGCTGAGCCGCCAATCAGCCGTTAGCTCTCCTGAACACGCGGCGTCGAGAACGGATTGGCGGAAGCGCTTCAGAATCTTCGGGACTTTTTCCAGGCGTTGCTGCGCGGTGCGGACTCGAGCGAGCACGGCATCGAGTTTGGCGACAATCCGGCGCTGCTCCGAGAGAGGGGCCAATGGAATCGGATGCTTGCGGACGATCTTTTGGCTAATGTTTGGCTGTGCTCCGCCCTGTCCGAGTTCAATGAACTCTCGCCGCTGTGCTAGCAAATAGTAGAAAAGATAGCTAGCGTCGACCAGTCGCGAATCCGGAGTGACATTTGCGCAAGCTTGGTTTGTTGCAGCCGCGAACCTAAGTAGGCCCAACTTGCCGATCGTTGCGCCATACAACGCGAGGGAAACTGATCCAGGCGGTATTAGTTTCGCAGCAGAATTATCTAAACCGGCCTGAGTAATCTGTTCTTCAGTTTCCAAGATCGGGCCATCTGGCAGATCGCCACTTTTTATCCACGGAACGCCTGGCCCAAAGTACTCTGGTCGTGAGCGTGAAGGCGTGCCGCCAGATCTCCACTCACCGATTTCGTCAAGTGTTGTGTGCACCCAACCATTAGGTAGCTCGCTCATTTCGAAACGGCCTCTTCTTTCTCAATCAACGCGATGATCTCCCGCAAATCATCCACTACGGCTTCCAATTCCGTGATTGCCTCCGCCGCCAAGTCCTGCGGCTCCGGCAATTCATCGCTGTCCTCCAGCGATTCGTCCTTGAGCCAGGTCACGTCGAGTTTGTAGTTGCGCGCGGCAATGTCCTTGATCCCGAAGGCGCGGAAGCGTCCCTCTTCACCCAAGTCCTTGCGCTTGCTCAAACCGTTGGGATCGGTACCGTAGCAGGCCTCGAATTCCTTGAAGTGTTCGCCGGTGAGTGGTCGTTCCTTCTTGGTGATGCCTGGCACATTCGACCGCGCGTCGAAGATCCACACCTTTTCCGTGGGCTGGCCTTTCTGAAGAAAGATCACGTTGGCCTTAACGCCCTGGCTGTAAGGCGTGAACGTTCCGCGCGGCAGGCGCAGAACCGTGTGCAGCGCACAGTCCTGCATGACGATCTCGAACACTTCACCGGCCTTATCCTCAAACAGGCAGTTGTCCGGTAGAACGATGGCGGCGCGGCCGCCGGGTTTCAGAATCTTGACGACGTGCTGGACGAAGTTGAGCTGTTTGTTGCTGGTCTCGATGGTAAAGTCATCGCGCTCGGGCGCTTGATTTGCGCCTTTGGTTCCAAACGGCGGATTGGTAAGGACGACGTCGTAGCGTTCGCCGCGATCGGGCTCGTAGATGGTGTCGCCGAGATAAATGTGAGGCTCGACGCCGTGGAGATAGAGATTCATGAGCGCGAGGCGGCGCGGGCGGGCGACCAATTCCTGTCCATAATAGGTCGCGCCGCGGATGCGCCTGGCGTCGGAGCGGTCGAGCACTCCCTTGCTGCCTTCCACCAGCCACTCATGGGCGCCAATGAGGAAGCCGCCGGTGCCGCAGGCGGGGTCGCAGATTTTGAAAGCCGTTTTGCCGCGCGGGTCGGGCTTCATGACACGGCAGATGGATTGGATGAGACGTCTGGGAGTGAAGTACTGGCCAGCTCCTTTCTTGCCTTCGCTCGCGGCTTTCTCCAGAAGTCCCTCGAAGGCCGCGCCTTTCACGTCCACGTCCATCGCGGACCACAGTTCTTCGTCGATCATGGCGATGAGGCGGCGGAGGTTGACGGGGTTCGCGAAACGGGAGGTGGCTTGCGTGAAGATGTCGCCGAGGAGTCCTTTAGCCTCGCGCAGCTTGCGCAACACTTCACTGTAGTGGTCGGTGAGTTCCGTCCCGGACAGGCTCTTGAGTTTGTCCCAGCCACAGTCCTTGGGGACTTCGACGCTGCGTTCGTCCGCCATTTTCAAGAAGAGAAGGTAGGTGAGCTGCTCGATGTAGTCGCCGTAGTCGATTCCATCGTGGCGTAAGGTGTGGCAGAAGCCCCAGAGTTTTTGGACGATGTCGGTCATGCGGCTTTACTCATGCGGTGTTACTCATGCGGCGAGGGCCCCGTTAATTTCCTGAAGAATGATGGGCAACTGGCCCTTGAAGACGAGCAACGCCTTGGACTTGCCGCCGGATTGCACAAAGATTGGCAGGAGTTCGAAGTCTTCCAGATCGATGGACAGGTTCATTTGCAAGTGGGAGTGGATGCGGTCGAGCCATTCGATTTGCTCGGGGGTGAAGGCGCGCGATTGTTGGATGCGCTCCATGGCACGGGCTACGCGCTCGTGCGCGTTGAGGAGCAGTTGTTGTTCGTCGGCCGCGTGCTTGACCATGGAGATGATATCCACGAGCGCCTTCTTGTGATGTATCTCGTGGGCCTTTTGCAGATTTTCGAGTGTAAACCGCTGGGGCGCATTCGACAGTTTGAGGCGGAGTTCCTGCAGGGCGTCGGGGTTCCAATCCTTGGGGCGGTTGAGCAGGATCCCGATGGCGTGGATGTCATTTCGGTGGGTGCGCACGAATTCGGAGAAAGCGGTCAGGTAGTCGTCCGGCTTGTATTGCTTGCCATCGACGCCTCGCACCAGCCATTCGGAAGAGACTTCGTCCTGCGTGTTGTGCGCGACCAGGAAGACGCGTTCCTTGCGTTTGTAGTCCGTGAGCAAGTGCTGGAAAGCGGAAGTACGCAACAAGGACATGACTCCAGTGAAATCGGTTTGGAGGGCTTGCGGCAACGACGCGGCGAAGCGGGCCACGTCGCCGTCGGGGAGGAAAGCGGCGAACTGCTCGCGCGCTTCGCCGGACATCTCCTTGTCAATGCGCTGCAGGCGTTTTACCAGGCAGCGGATGTTGTACTCCTTGTCGCGGTTGCGCCACACATCTTCAATGATTTCGGTGATGGTGCGTGTGGGGGGCGAGGGCGGTTCGGCGGTGATGGCTGTGGACTGTTTGAAGTATTCGAGCAAGGTGCCGTCGAAGCAATCGAAGACCACGAAGTGGGATTTGTCCGGATACTTTTCCCCTTTGCGCGTGCCGCGCCCGAGCATCTGCTCGAAAAGGATGCGGGATTTGACGGGGCGGAGGAATACGATGAACTCCAGATCGGGGATGTCCACGCCGGTGGTCAACATGTCGACGGAGACGACTATGGCGGGATGGGGGCGGTTGCGAAACTCGCGAATGCGCTGGAGCGGACGGTCGACGGACTGGCTTCCGGTGATTTTTTGAACGAACGAATTGCCGCGGCCGAAGACCTCCCGGGCGAGGTCGACGAGTTGATCGGAATGTGAAGTGTGCGGAAGGTCGTTGGCGGCGAAGATGAGGGTCTTCGGGAAGCGGTCATAGCGCTGCTCGTGTTCGAGAGAGTAGCGCTTCAATTCTTCGAGAGTTTTGCGATTGGAGTCCGGCGAGGTGATTTCGCGTTCGATTCTGGAGGAGTCGAACTGGCGCTCGTCCTCGATGACGTCGAGTTTTTTTGCGCCGGTATTGGGGTTCACGACGCCAATCTCTTCGCCTTCGTGAAGGAAGACTCCATTCATGCGGACGTTGGATTTGACCTTCACCACGTCGTAATCGACGAGGAAGCCGTCGCGTACTGCGCGTTCGTACTCATAGCGGTAGACGATTTCCCTGAAATAGCTGGTGGTATGCGCGGCAGGAGTGGCAGTCAAGCCGATTTTGATGGCATCGAAGTGGTCGAGGGTTTTGCGCCAGACGGCGGCTTCCGAAGACGTGTAGCCGCGGTGGCATTCATCGGCGACAATGAGGTCGAAGGCGTGGATGGGGATCTCCAATTTGCCGGCGTCGTCTTCGATCTCTTCGCCGCCGATGCCGAAGATGGCGTCGCGGCCAAAGAGGTTGATGGTCATGCGCTGGATGGTGGAGACATAGACAAATGTGTCGCCGGGTTTGGGGTTGGTGAGGTAGGTGTTGGGCAACACCTTGGGGTCGAACTTTTCGTCTTGCACGTCTTCCTTTTGGAAGCGCTGGCTGTAGACTTCAAAGACGCTATCGAATTTGAGACCCTGTTCGGCGTCGAAGGAGGCAAAGGCGCGGACTGCCTGGACGGCAAGGGCGCGGCGGTCGACCAGGAACAAGACACGCTTGGCAACGCCGGACTTCATGAGGCGGTATATCTGGTTGACCATGGTGAAGGTCTTGCCGGTGCCGGTGGCCATGGCAACGAGCATCTGCCGTTTGCAGGCGGAAATGGCTTTTTCGATGGCCTCATTGGCTTCCCGCTGATATGGCCTGAGCCGCGAGGCATCGTTCGGAGTTGCGAGGAGGACGCCGATGGTTTGGTCTATATTCCGGCTCCGCAAATCCTGCAGGGCTTCCGGTGTGTGGAAGTCCGCGATGGGGCGGGAGCGGTTGAGTTCGAGCCGGATGTCGTGGTGCCAGATGACTTCGCCGTTGGTGGAGTAGAGGAAGGGGACGCCGAAATCTCCGCGGGCCAAGCCGGGTTGCGTGACACCGCGGCTGTAACGCTCGGCCTGTGAGAGGACGTTCTGCGGACCGAGGCTCAGCTTTTTAGCTTCGACGACTCCCAGTATTTGACCTTCGAGGCAAAGGGCGTAATCCGCCGGACCATTTGCGGTTTCGAATTCTTCGACGGCGCAGCGGTTGAATTGGGCGAGCGGCTGATGCGGGCTGAAGGGGACGACTCTCCAGCCGGCTGCCCTGAGCCTGCCGTCAATGAACCGTTTTCTTGTCAGAAACTCGGAGTCATGTGGGGTTGCACCGGGCATGTCGGATTGGTAAGGGAACAAGAAAAGTATAGCTTTTCCGGGGAATGACGAGTGCGTATTCATATCGGCGAATCTATTGTTCATCGTGTTGTGCATGTCGCCGATCCGATTATTGTTGATCAGGACACCGATGAGTACAACGACCATTGTCACCGCCGGGCCGACGGCCACAGTCTGCGGAATTCCTTCATCGATTTGCGCTCCGTACAATTGTCAGCATGATCTGCGCTTGCCCATCTTCCAGTAAAACCAGTCTCCGCTCATTTCTTGCGTAGGCAACGGGCATGCGAAGCTGGAAGGCTTCGAACTCGTAGCGCCCATGCAAGATCTTGCTCAGGAGGGAGGTGGCGCATTGACATATCCTTGATATACACACTCGTTGTGTATATGCTGTGGATACAAGATCCTCAACCTTAGTTTCCATGAGCAAACGCATCAACATCGTCCTACCGGAGGCCACCGTCCAGACCATTGACCGGATGGCTAGACCCGGCCAGCGCAGCCGCTTCATCAACGCGGCCGTGCAGCACTACGTGGCGAACTGCAGCGTGGAGGCCCTCAGGGCGCAATTAGAACGCGCCGCCGCCCGGGACCGAGACCTGGACCGCGAGATAGCAGCTGACTGGTTTGCCGTGGACCAGGAAACATGGAAAAAACTCGACGAACAACCCCTGGCAAAGAGACCAGCCACCCGCGGCGGGGCGAAATCTACCTCACGGCGCTCGATCCGACCCAAGGCCGGGAGATAAAGAAGACCCGGCCAGTACTGATCATCCAAAACGACGTGTCCAACCGGCTGAGCGATATCACCATCGTCGCGCCGATCACTTCCACGGTGCGGTTTCCGCTGAATCCAGTTCATGTGTTGCTGGAGGCGAACCTGGCAACCGGACTTACCGTAACCTCGGTCGCCATGCTGAACCAGGTCCGTGCCGTGGATCGACTCTGCCTCATCAGACGTCTCGGAGTGGTTGATGACGCCACGCTGGAGTTGGTCAATGAGGCCATCAAGATCAGTTTTGGGCTGATCCATTTTTGAGGTTGCACTGACGCTCCTCCGAGTCCATTTAGGAAGTTCGCGCCGGGTCGCGTGAAGCTGGTGGCTGTTGGCGCAGCCATCCAGGCTTCAGGCGTGTATAATCCTCTCATTATGAGACCCATCACGCGGCGCGATCTTCTGGGCGGCACAGCTCTGCTTTCTCCACTGTTATTAAGCCGGGGTGAGGCACAGGTGAGCCCTGATCTTGTGCGGTTCCGGCCGGAGATGGAGCCGCTGGTGGCGCTGATCGAAGCGACGCCGCGGGAACGGTGCGCCGAGATGCTGGTGGAGCAGATGAAGCGCGGCGTATCGTATCGTCAATTTCTGGCGGCGTTGTTTCTGGCGGGGATTCGCAACGTGAATCCGCGTCCGCCGGGATTCGCCATGCATTGCGTATTCGTGATTCATTCGGCGCATCTGCTGAGTCTGGAGGCTCCGCCGGATTCGCGGCTGCTTCCTTTGTTCTATGCGTTGGACAACTTCAAGACGGCGCAGGACCGGGACGCGAAGAATCAGGCGGGCGATTACACGATGCGCGCGCTGGAGGGGAAGCTGCCGGATGCGGAGCGCGCGGCGTCTGAACTGCAATCGGCGATGGAGACGTGGGATATGGAGCGCGGCGAACGCGCCGTTGCCGCACTGGCGCGGCGGCGCAGCGGGGAGAACGTGTTCGCGATGTTGTGGGAGTTTGGCGCGCGCGACTATCGGAACATCGGACACAAGGCGATCTACGCGGCGAATGCCAGCCGTACGCTGCATACAATCGGCTGGCAGCATGCCGAGCCGGTATTGCGCTCACTGGTGCTGGCGATGCTTGATTTTGGAAAGCAGCAGCGCGTGAACGGGTATGGAATGGACGACCAATGCTACGCGGCGAATCTGCGGCGCGTGAAGGATTCGTTCGGGAAACTGCACGCGGGGTGGGCGGAGGAGAAGGGCGATGCGGGAGCAACGAACAGTATCGTTGCTGCGATACGTAACGCGACGCCCGATGAGGCGTGCGCGGATGTGACGGAGCGAATGGTAAAGGGAAGTGCGAATGCGGGCGCGGTGTGGGATGCGGTGCATCTGGCGTCGGCGGAATTGCGCATGCGGGCGCGAGCCGGCGCGGCGCTGGCGAGCGTACACGGAGTGACTTCGGCGAATGGATTGCGTCATGCGTTTTTGGCCGCATCGGACGCGCGCACGCGTTTTCTGCTGACGCTGCAAGCGGTGGGATGGATGGGACAGTTCCGCACGGCCTCCGCGGCGCGGCCGGAAAATTTGCGCCCGTTCAACATTACCGAGATGGAGCCTGGTGGCGAGGTGACGCCTATGAGTGAAATTTTCGCAGGGATCCCGGGCGACTTGGATGCGGCGGCCGGGCGCGTCTTCCGGATGGGGAAGGATCTCGCCGCGCGGCAATCGTTCTTCACGGCCGCGCTGCGGCATACGCTGGCGAAATCGGAGGAAGTGCACTACTACAAATACCTGGCTGCGCTGCTGGAGGACGTCCCGCTGGTGAGCCCGGCGTGGCAGCCGCATATGGTGGCGTCCACGGTGTACTACTTGAAGGGGGCGGGCGATAAGGATTCCGCGACGATGAAGCGTGCGCGGGAGGCGATGCGCGGTTGGAGCGGGGCGTAGGGGAACGGGCGCTGTGGGAAAATGATAGGGTGACCGGCCACCAGATCAGACAGACCTTCCTTGATTACTTTGCAGCGCGCGGGCATCGACCCGTGCGCAGTTCCTCGCTGGTTCCCGCCAACGACCCGACGTTGTTGTTCACCAACGCGGGGATGAATCAGTTCAAAGACATATTTTTGGGCGCGGAGAAACGCGACTATTCGCGCGCCACGACATCGCAGAAGTGCGTGCGGGCGGGCGGCAAGCATAACGACCTGGAGAACGTCGGCTACACGCGCCGCCATCACACCTTCTTTGAGATGCTGGGGAATTTTTCCTTCGGCGACTACTTCAAGACCGACGCCATCGCCTACGCATGGGAGTTGATCACGAAGGACTACGCGATGCCGAAGGACCGGCTGTACGTGACGGTATTCCGCGAGGACGACGAGGCCGAGGAGTTGTGGCAGAAGGTGGCAGGGGTTGCGAAGAACCGCATCTTCCGGCTGGATGAGAAAGACAATTTTTGGCAGATGGGGGAGACGGGTCCGTGCGGACCGTGCAGCGAGATCCACTTCGATCTGGGGCCGGGCACGGCGGAGAAAGGGCGCGAGCACGAAGAGTTTCCGCTGGATGGCGGCGGGCGATTCGTGGAGATCTGGAATCTTGTGTTCATGCAGTACGACCGTTCGGCGGACGGCAAGCTGACGCCGTTGCCACGTCCCTCCATCGATACGGGGATGGGGCTGGAACGCGTTGCGGCTATTCTGCAAGGAAAGCTTTCGAACTATGAATGCGACCTGCTGTCGCCGATTGTCGAGCGCTGCGCGGAACTTTTTGGAAATCATGGCGCGAGCGATGCGCGGACTCCCGTATCGCTGCGCATCGCCGCCGATCATGCGCGCGCGACGGCGTTTTTGATTCACGATGGAGTGCTGCCCTCCAATGAAGGGCGAGGTTATGTGCTGCGGAAGATCATGCGGCGCGGCATGCGCAACGCGCGGATGGTTGGCGTGGAGGATCCGTTCCTTTATCAATTGACGGGTTTCGTGGCGGAATGGATGCGCCCGGCGTATCCGGAACTGATGGAGAGCGTGCAGCGCGTAGCTCGGGTGGTGAAGGACGAAGAGCATCGCTACGCCACAACTTTCCAGGTGGCGGAGAAAATGTTTCACGACGAGGCGAAGTCGGCGGCGGGTGGAATTCTGCCCGGTGCCGCGGCGTTCAAACTGTACGACACGTTCGGCCTCGCTTTGGATGAGATGCAGGAGATGGCGCGCGAGCGCGGGCTGAGTGTCGATCTGCAGGGATTCGAAGAGGCGATGGAACAGCAGCGGCAGCGCGCGCGCGCCAGTTGGAAGGGCGCGGAGAAGGCGGCGGTTTCGCCGTCGTATCAGACGCTGCTGCAGCAAGGGCGGACGAAGTTCCTCGGTTATGAAACGCTCACGGCAACGGGATCAAATGTTGTGGGCCTGTTGAATGAGCAGAAGCAATTAGTGGATTTATTGGAAGCGGGCGCGGCGGGAGAGATGATATTGGACCGCACGCCATTCTACGCTGAAGCGGGCGGCCAGGTGGGGGATCACGGACAACTGTTGCGCGGCGGAGAGGTGGTTGCGCACGTGGAATCCACGTATCCGGCGCTGCCGGGGTTATCGGTGCATCGCGTGCGGACTATCGCGCGGATCGCCGTGGGAGATGCGTTGGATTGCAGCGTTGACATTTCACTGCGCGCGGCGACGATGCGAAACCATACGGCGACACATCTGCTGCATGCGGCACTGCGAATTGTTTTGGGAACGCATGTGAAGCAGGCGGGAAGCGTGGTGGATGCGGGCCGTCTGCGATTCGATTTCACTCACTACACGGCGATGGATGCGGAGGAGATCGCCGAAGTGGAACGGCTGGCGAACGATCATATTCTGAAAAACATCGGCGTAGAGACGCAGAAAATGGCGCTGGACGATGCGATCAAAACCGGCGCGATGGCACTGTTTGGCGAAAAGTACGGCGAGGAAGTGCGCGTGGTGAAGGTAGAAGGATTCAGCAAAGAGCTGTGCGGCGGAACTCACGTTGGCCGCACGGGCGACATTGGGCTGTGCAAGATTGTGGAAGAAGGCAGCATTTCGGCGGGCGTGCGGCGCATTGAAGCCGTGACGGGCGAAGCGGCGCTGCAGCGATTCCGCGCGGCATCCGATACGGTGGCGCGCGCGGCGTTCCTGCTACGCACGAATGAAGCCGGATTGGCCGATGCCGCGGCGCAAGTGATGGCGTCGCAAAAAGCGCTGGAACGGCAAGTGGAACAACTGAAGGCGAAGGTGGCGCAATCGCAGGTTGGATCGCTGGAAGCGGCGGCCAAGGCTTTCCATGGGATCAAGGTGCTGGTGACACACGTGGATGGTTTCGATCGCGCGCAGTTAAGATCGCTGGCAGATTCGCTGCGCGACAAGTGGCGCACTTGCGTGGTGGTGCTGGCGAGCACGGACGATGGTGGAGTGTCTTTGGTGTCGGCGGTGACGAAAGATCTTACCGGCAAAGTGCACGCCGGAAAACTTGTGAGTTCGTTGTCGCAGGCCGTGGGCGGCAAAGGCGGCGGACGCCCCGATATGGCTGAAGGCGGCGGCAAAGACGTGAACGCACTGGCAGGCGCGCTGGAAGGCGTTTATAGCAGCGTCGAAGCGATGCTCGCGCCATGACCCAAGTGGTCATCGTAGGCGCGGGACCGACGGGACTTGCGTGCGGCATCGAACTTAAGAAACGCGGCATCGACGCGCTGTTGATCGACAAAGGCTGCGTGGTGAACTCGCTCTACCACTACCCGACGAACATGACGTTCTTCACGACGCCGGAGCTGCTGGAAATCGGCGGCATCCCGATGACGTCGTTGAACGAGAAACCGAATCGTACCGAGGCGTTGAAATATTATCGCCGCGTGTCGGACCACTATGCGTTGACCATCCGTCAGTACGAGCGCGTAGTGCGCATCGACGGCAGCGACGGGGCTTTCACCGTGCACACGACGGACCGGTCCGGCGAAGCACAGGCGATTGCGTGCAACAAAGTGATTCTCGCCATGGGGTACTACGATATTCCGAACCGGCTGGACGTACCCGGCGGCGAGATGGAGAAAGTCATCCATTATTATAAGGAGCCGCATCCTTATTACGGACACGACGTGGCGGTGATCGGGGCGAAGAATTCGGCGGCCATCGCCGCGCTGGAACTGTTTTGGACCGGCGCGCGCGTGACGCTGATTCATCGCGGGGAGCGCATCTCGGATTCCGTTAAATATTGGATCAAGCCGAACATCGAGAACCGCATCAAGGTAGGCGAGGTGAAGGCCTATTTTCGAAGCAGCGTGGCGGAGATCCGGCAGGATTCGATTCGCGTGGCGACTCCGGATGGCGACGTTTGGTTGAAGAACGATTTTGTGTTTTCGATGATCGGCTACCGCCCGGACTTCGAGTTTATGTCGGCGCACGGAATTCACTTGGACCCGGTGACGCAGAAGCCGTTCATCAACGCCGATACGCTGGAGAGCGAAGCGAAGGGCATTTATCTTGCGGGCGTGGTGGTGGCGGGCGTGCACACGAACGAGATTTTCATCGAGAACGGACGGTTCCACGGGGCGATCATCGCGGATTCCATTGCGTCGTCGCTTGGATTAGGGCTGTAAAACATCAGACTCTTGCTGTTGCTTGCCATGGCAATCATGCGGGTGTACCTTGAAGGTGTGAGCTCTCTCGAAAACATAGTGGAGGACCTGAAGGCGTTGCCGCCGGACAGGCTGGAAATGGCCGCCACTTTCATCCGGCGGCTGAAGCCGATCAGTCCAGCAGAACGGGAAGCGGCTCTGGCTCGTACGTTCGGATGCCTCTCACCAGCGGAAGCAGAGGCAATGGAAAAGGTCATCGAGGAAGGCTGCGAGCAAATTAATGAACGAGGTTGGTAGCGTCCTTGTGGACACCAACGTAGTGGTGGCATACTTTCGCGGTGACACAGGATTGCGGCCACAATTTGACGGACCGACGACTCTCTGCTTGCCATGGGTCGTGCTCGGAGAGCTTCACTTTGGCGCCCAGAGGGCACAACGGCGTCAGGAACAATTCACGTATATCCAGGACCTTCTGAAGTACGCCGTTGTCCTGTTCGCCGACCAGGAGACCACCGAGGTTTACGGCGTGGTCAAGGCCGAACTCGCTGAACTTGGCAAACCCATTCCGGACAACGACCTATGGATCGCGGCGATGGCCCGGCAGTTTGATTTGCCGCTGGCAACCAGGGACTCGCACTTCTCCCATGTGCCTGGATTGAAGACGCTCTTCTGGTAGTTACAGCATCCGATGTGATTAGGGCTGTTCCTTTTGTATAGCCGGAATAAACCATTTTGATATACTCCGTCCATGGGAAAAACAGGCCTCGCGATTCTTGTACTCACCACTTCGCATCTTTATGGACAGGCACAAAGCGGATCGATCGCCGGCACCATTAGCGATCCCGCGGGCGCGCTTATCGCCGGCGCGAAGATCACGCTGGTCAATGACGCAACACAATTCACACGTGCCGTCACGACGAATGAGAGCGGGCAGTTCGCCGCATACTCCGTGCCTACCGGCGGATATTCGATCGCCGTGGAGCACCCGGGGTTTCAGAAGCTGGTCCGCGCAGGCGTCCATCTGACGGCGGCCGATCAGTTGCGCATCGATTTGCAGCTCAATGTGGGAAACGTGCAGGAAACAGTGGAGGTTCGCGAAGCCACGCCGCTGCTGCAATCGCAAACCGCCACGGTGTCGGCACTGGTGAGCAATCAGCAGATGATAGAGATGCCGCTCAACGGCCGCACATTCACGCAGTTATTGAAGTTGGGTCCGGGCGCGTCGGCGGGTTCCAGCGGAAACCTTACTACGTCGCCGTACGCAATGAAGGGCGACGTGAACATCAGCGTCAATGGATCGAGCGCACAGAATAATTCCTATCTCATCGACGGCATGGTGAATCGCAATCTGTGGCTGAGTACGTTGATTCTTGCGCCCACCATTGATTCGATTCAAGAGGTGCGGATGATGACGTCGAACTATTCGGCGGAGTACGGAGCGGCGGCGGGAGCGGTGACCATTGTGCAGACCAAGTCCGGCGGGAACCAGTTTCACGGCAGCCTGTATGAGTTTTTGCGCAACGACGCGTTGGATGCGAATACGTTCTTCAACAACAGGCTGGGAGCGGTGAAACCGCCGTTCCGGCGCAATGAATTCGGAGGCACCGCGGGCGGAGCGATTCGCAAGAACAAGACATTCTACTTCGCGGATTATCAGGGAATCCGCTTGCGGCAGCCGCAGACGATCATCAGTTCCATCCCGACACTTGCGCAGCGGCAGATGGTAGCAAGCGGAGATTTCAGCGGACTGGGCGCGGCGATCTACGATCCGTACTCCGTGACCGGCAATTTGCGCGATGCGTTCGGCGGCGGACGCATTCCGGCCACGCGCCTGGATCCGGCCTCCTTGAAACTCTTCGCGTTATTGCCCACACCCGTCAGCAGCGCGGCGACGCGGAATTTCGTTTTCAACCCTACGGCCTCGCAACGCACGGATCAGTTCGACGCGCGAGTGGACCAGAACATTGGATCGAGCGATCGTATCTTTTTCAAGTACAGTTACGACAACACAAACCTCATTACGCCCGGCTCCTTGCCCGCGCCTTCCAACGCAGGAGTGCCCATGAGCCCGTTTCTCAGCGCGGACGGAACCTATCCGGGCATTACGGTGCCGCTGAAGAACTGGTCGACTACGCTGAACTACACGAAAGTGATTGGATCGCGAATTGTGAATGAGGCGCGTGCCGGCGTTGTGCGATGGAACCAATACATTCTGCCGCTGGGCAACTCCTTCAACACCGCTGACGCGCTGGGGATCAAGGGCATCAATATCAACGACAAGTCGGGTGGATTGCCTTCGTTCACCGTGACGGGTTTCCAACTCATCGGTGATGCCAGCACGTATCCGGAGAACAGCCAGACATCGTCGTTCCAGTACGAAGATATTCTGAGTGTGGTGCGTGGAGCGCACACGTTGAAGTTCGGCGGCATCTTCGTGCGCAACCGGTTCAATGGATTTTCGGCTTTCCCCACGCGCGGCACTTTCACCTTCAACGGGCAGTTCACGCGCCAGGCAGGAGCGGGCGGATCGGCAACGGCGCTGGCGGATTTCGCGCTGGGAACGCCGGATGGCGTGACGCGCAACGTGCTGGCCGGAACGTTCGGCATGCGCTCCTTCACCCTGGGTGCGTTCGCCGACGACACATGGCGTGTGAACAACCGGCTGACGTGGAATTTCGGAGTGCGCTACGAGATCTTCGCGCCACCTTACGATGTGCACGATCACTGGAGCAACTTTCGCGTCGATACGGGGAAGCTGGAAATTGCCGGGCGCGGCGGAGCAAGCCGACGACTGCGCAACATGGATACGAACAACTTCGCGCCGCGCACCGGCATTACCTATATGTTGACGAAGGACCGCAAGACGGTTTTCCGCGCGGGCACGGGATTCTCGTATGTGGAAGCAGGTCAGGGCGGCGGGCAGTTGTATAAGAATCTGCCGTTCTTTTTCGCGCAAGCGGTTACCACCGATCAGAACGGCCGGCCGCCGCTGCGCATTTCGGATGGGCTTCCGGCCGCCGTCGCGCCCGATTTGAACAACAGCGCGCAGCTTTCGAGCGGCAATCCGTCGGCGTGGGATTACAATCTGCAATCGACACGCGTGATGCAGTGGAGCGCGGGCTTGCAGCGCGAGCTGGTGCAGAATTTTCTGCTGGACGTCTCCTACGTGGGCACGCGCACCATCGGATTGATCTCGAATGTGAACATCAATCAATCGATTCCCGGTGCGGGCGCGCAACCACAGCGGCGTCCGTTGTTCGCCATCAATCCGAACGTGACCAACGTGACGTACCGCACCAACTACGGCGCATCGAAGTATCACTCGCTGCAAACGCGCGCGGAGTATCGCGGAACGAAGGGACTCAACGTGTCGCTTTCCTACACGTGGTCGCACTATCTTTCGAACGGCGGAAACATCAATGGCGGCGGCAACGGACCGCCGCAGGATGCGCGGTGCTACCGCTGCGAATGGGGCCCGATGCCCGAAGATCGCAGGCATATCGCCGTGCTGAATCATATCTGGGAGCTGCCCTTCGGCAAGGGCCGCGCGCATGCGAACACGGGTCCTCTGGCGTGGGTGGTGGGCAATTGGAACGTGAACGGAATTTGGACGATGCAGACCGGCGAGCATTTCACAGCGGGCATTGCGGCGGCGACATCGAACTCCGCGGGCGGCGGAGGCGACAGGCCGAATCGTTTGCGAGACGGCAACCTGGCCACCTCCGAACGCACCATCGACCGCTGGTTCGATATTGGAGCGTTCGGCGCTCCGGCGCAGTTCAGTTTCGGGAATGCGGGCCGCGGCATTCTGGTTGGCCCGGGATTATTCAATCTGGACACGGGCATTCACCGCGTGTTCCCGATCAAAGAACGATTAAAGCTCACCTACCGGTGGGAGATGTTCAATACGTTCAACCGCGCCAATTTTGCAGTTCCCAATGCGAATATCGGCAATGCGGTGGCGGGCCAGATCAGTTCCACGGCACCGGCGCGGATCATGCAGATGGCGCTGAAACTGGCCTTCTGAGCATGGGTGCAACGCGAAGGGAGTTTCTTGCCGCACCGGCATTGCTGGCTGCGGAGAAGCGACCGAACATTCTGCTGCTGCTGGCCGACAATTGGGCTTATCCGCACGCGGGCAGCTGCGGCGACGCCGTTGTGCGCACACCGGTGTTCGACAAACTGGCGCGGGAAGGCGTTCTTTTTAAGAATGCATTCGCGCCGAACCCATCGTGTTCCCCATCGCGTTCCAGCCTGCTGTGCGGGCAGGAGACTCATCGATTGCGGGAAGCGGCCAGCTTGTACGGAAATCTCTCGCCGCAGTTTCCTTCCTATCCGCGGCTGCTGGAATCGGCCGGGTATCACACGGGATTCGCGGGGAAAGGCTGGGGGCCGGGATCGCCGGAAAAAAGCGGTTACAAACAAAACCCCGCCGGGAAATCGTTTCAGGATTTCGCGGCATTTCTCAAGGCACGTCCGCCGGGCGCGCCGTTCTGCTTTTGGTTTGGATCGCATGATCCGCACGTGCCATGGAATCGCGGACAGGAGCGGAGGTCGTCGCTGGATGCTTCGAAGATCCGCGTTCCGGGACATCTTCCCGATCAGGCCCCTGTGCGCGAGGACATTCGGAACTACTATTGCGAAGTAGAGCAATTCGATTTTGAATGCGGCGAAATCATCGACGCGCTGCGGCGTAGCGGCGAGTTGGATCAAACGCTGGTACTGATGACCAGCGACAACGGATGGCAGATGCCGCGCGGTCTGGCCAATTGCTACGACTTGGGCGTGCGCATTCCGATGGCGATGCGGTTGCCGGGTGTTCTGCCAGCGCGTTCCATTCGCCAGGATTTCGTGTCCATCGCCGACCTGATGCCGACATTTCTGGAAGCGGCGGGGCATGCAATTCCGAAGGGCGTAACGGCGCGCAGCCTGCTGAAGCCAGGAAACCGGGAATGGATGTTTGTGGAGCGCGAGCGCCACGCGAACGTGCGCCGCGGCAATTTGAGCTATCCGGTGCGAGGCATCCGAACGCGGAATTTTCTTTACCTGCGGAATCTGGAGCCTGATCGATGGCCCGCCGGCGATCCGGAGTTGTATTGGGCCGTCGGGCCTTATGGAGATATCGACGATTCGTTGACGAAGCGATTGTTGATGGAGCAAAAACCGCAGCCGTACTTTGACTTGTGCATGGGAAAGCGGCCCGGCGAGGAGTTGTACGATCTGCGCGCCGATCCGTGGCAGGTGCGCAACGTCGCCGGCGAGGCGGCATTCGCGGCGACGAAACGGGAACTCAGCGCTCGCGTGACGGCTTGGATGAAAGCAACGGGCGATCCGCGCGCCGCGGGGAGCACCGATATCTGGGACAAAGCTCCGTACATCGGGCCGCCGAAGAAGAAATAGGGAACTTTGCGGCGGGCAATGCCGTTAGACTAGGAGAAGGAGCCGTCACTCATGAAACTTCGCTTGTTCTTCGCCGTCTTGGCCATTGCGGCAAATGCACTCTTCGGTGCCGATCAGGAGTTGCTCAAGCTGATCCCCGCCGATGCGGAATTTGTGGCGGGCATCCATGCGGGGCAGATTCGCAATTCGCGATTCGGCCAATTCCTGTTGGATCAGATCAAGAGCGACGACAAGAATATGGAACAGTTCATCTCGATGTCCGGCTTCGACCCGCGCCGCGATCTGGATGAGATGATCGTGGTGGCCCCCGGCACTCTTGGCGCGAAGCGAACGCTGGTGGCTGCGCGCGGCCGGTTCGATCAGCAGAAGATTCAGTCGTTCGCGCGCACGGCCGCCAATCAGACGCTGACGCACAACGGCGTGTCGCTGTTCGCGGGCGATAAGGCCAATCAAGGCGCGCTTGCCGTTCTGGACGGCAGGACAGCAGTGGCAGGCGACATGGAGACGGTAAAGGCGGCGATCGATAGATTCAAGGCCGGCGGCGTGACATCCGCGGAGCCGAAGCTGCTCAACCGCATCGCCGAACTGAGCAACCGTTACGACGCGTGGATGATCTCAGGGTCTTTGGCGCGGCTCGCCGGCGATTTCCGCAGTCCGCAAGTGGGCGGCGCGATGAACAATTTCACACAGGCGATGGATAGCGTGTTCGGCGGCGTTCGGTTTGGGCCTAACGTGGAAGTGGCCGCCGAGGCGACCATGCGGTCCGACAAGGATGCCACGGCGATGGTCGATGTGATGAAGTTTATCGCGGGCATGATTCAGCTGGGAAGCAAGGACGACAAGCGCGCGGCGGAGTTCAGCGGCTTGCTGGACAAGATGGAGGTGAAGGCCAGCGGCACACAGTTCCGTATGACCTTGCAGATTCCCGAGGAGATGCTGGAAGGAATGCTGAAGCCTGTTGCGGTGAGGAAGAAGCCGGCGATTTAAGTTCGCGATCTAGCGAATTGGCTTCACGCAGCGGAAGCCGATATTTGGACTGCGTTCGGCGGGGCGCGCCCAACTGCGGTAGGCGCAGGTTAGAAATTTTTCGACGTCAGCCCACGATCCGCCGCGAAGCACGCGATACATTCCCTTCTCCGGCCCTTTCGGATTGCGCTGCGGCGCGGAGGCGTAGTAATCGCGGCTGTAATAATCGAGCGTCCATTCCCACACGTTGCCGGACATATCGAACAGGCCGAAGGAATTCGCGGCGCACATGCCCACATCTGCTGGTCCGTTAGCGGTGAAGCGCGCGTCTTTGTTTGTCGGCCTTCGTTCGCCCCACGAATATTTCGCGCCTTCGGTGAGACCGCGGCAGGCCCGCTCCCACTCGGCCTCGGTGGGAAGGCGCTTGCCGGCCCACTTCGCATAGGCCATCGCGTCGTCCCAACTGACGGCGGCCACCGGATGTTTGGCCTTTCCCTCGGGCACCTTGCCCGCAGGCCAATTGTATGGCGCGCGGTGCTTTGTGGCGGCGACGAACTTCGCGTACTGTTCGTTGGTCACCTCGTAGGTATCCATGTAGAACGCGTCCACGCGAATGGCACGCACGGGCCGGTCGTCCAACAACACTTCGGGATCCCATTTGAGCCCGTCATCGGGGAGTTTATGCGTACGTCCGCGCTGAAACTCGCCGCCGGGAATGAAAACCATACCGGGTTCGGCGGCGATGGCCGCGGCTGCGAATAAGACCAACGCGACGGCGCTACGTATAGAGAGAAGAGATCTCATCGATGGGGATGTAGCCGCTGGGACCGAGCGGGTCCACATAAGGATAAGTGCGCCGGGAAGGCGTGTTGCGAATCTCCTTCGACCAATCGATACCTAAGGCGGAATACATAGTGGCCAGCACGTTTTCAATGCGCGGCTGCTCCTTGCGATGCCAACCGGTGTCCGTGCAGACCGCGCCATCTTTATCCGTCGCGCCCAGAATCTTTCCCGCTTTGACGCCCGCGCCCGCGAACAGCGCCGGGAAGCATTTGTTGTAGTGATCGCGGCCCGCCATGTTATTCAACGCGCCGACGGTGCGGCCGAACTCGCTCATGACAACAACAAGCGTTTCGTCGAGCAGCGACTTCGAAGGATCGTGTTTGGAACGCGTCCTGGAGAGATCTTCCATCAAACTTGTGAGCGCCGTATCCAGTTCCGCGCACAACGTGTAGTGATTGGAGCCGGCCTTGCGGTCCCAGATTTGTACGTGATGATCCCAGCCCGGATGGCAGAGATGGATGTAGTGCGTACCGGCGTCGGCGGCAAGAATGTTGCGCGCCAAAATGCAGGACACGCCCACGGAGTTGTTGCCGTAGCGTTCTTTTTCTTCCTTGCGAATTTGAAACGCTTCGGGCCAGCGCGAGTCGGTGAGAAGACGATGGGCGGTATCGTAGAAATCGGCATAGCCGGCCATATCGCGGCCATAGGCGGAGACTTCCTTACGGCCGGCATCGCGCAATTGAGAGAGCAGCTTCCAACGCTGTTCCATCAATTCCACGGCCTTCTGATCGAGGGCATTGCCCCTCACGGCGGCGTCGGGGTTGATATCGACGACGGAGAATTTCGGCGGCAGGAAGCCCGTGGAGAGCGCGCCCGCCGCGCCTTTCTCCAAATAGAACGACATGTAGCTGGGAAACGTGTCGGCCTCGCGGCGGCGCTGCTCCAACTCCAAGGCCATGACGGAACCGATGGCGGGAATCTCTTTGGCGAAGGCCAAATTCAACTGACGCCCTGTCTGCACGTAGTACTGACCGCGGAAGTGGACCTCTTCGTGGCTCTTCAGAGAGCGAAGAATGGCGAACTTGTCGATTTGACTTTCCAACTTCGGAAACAACTTGTGCGAAAGGTAGAGGTTGTTGTTCTTCTTGCGGAAGTCCAAATCCTTGGGCGAGCCGGCGTTTTCTTTTGCGTCCCAGGATTCAATGTGACTGATTGCGCCGGAAATCTCATAGTAGATAATGTTGCGCGCATTGCCGCGCGGCGTCACTTTGTTAGCTGTGTTCGCGGCAAGCTGCAGCGGCCACACGCCCTGCGCCGATGCGCCGAGCAATCCGAGACCGCCGAATTGCAGCAGTTCCCGGCGGGAAGGAAAGAGATCTCCAACGCGCATGGTTTTCTCCTAATGGTTGAACAGGAACTCGACCTGATTGAGCAACGCCCACTGCAGGTTCTGTGCACCGGACAACTTTTCTTTTTCGAGGGCGGAGAGAGAGATGCTCTGCTCTTCCGCGGAAGGCGGACGCGACAGAGTGCCGAGGAACATCTCGTGCACCAGGCGGCCGTTGTCATTCTTGTAAGTGTCCACTAAACGCTGCACCGTGCTGTCGCCCTTGGCGAGAACGCGATCATTGACGACGGACGATTGCATCATCAACATTGCCTGCAATGGCGATCCGGTGGGATTCTTCGACGGATTGCTGCGGTTCGATTGACCGAACGTCTGCATGAAATACTTCACGTCGCCGCCGCCGGCGGGGCCGCTCAGCTGCATCGCCCAGCCCATCTTTTCGCCGTTGTAGTTGAAGGAGCCGGGACGCCCGGTAGCCGAAACGACGGCGTCGTGCATCTCTTCCGCCGCCAGTTGGCGGACGAATTTGCGGGCATGATACTTGCTGTAGTCTTCCTTCCATTCGCCTTGAAAACGGGCAGAGAGCTGGTAGGCATTGGATTTGCAAATTCCTGCGATCAGACGGCGCAGGCTGTGTTGATGGCCGCGGAAATCGGTGGCCAGGGCTTCCAACAACGCGGGGTGGAACAGTTGCGATTCCCATCCGGCGGGAACATTGCGCGGGTCCATGCGGGCGAGATCGAACTCGTCGTAGGGCTCGACCAAACCGGCGCCCATCAATTTCGCCCAAAACAAATTCACGGTGGCGCGCGCGAATTGCGGATGAGCGGTGATCATACGGCCCAGAGCCACTCGCGGTTCTTCGCCGGGTTTCGGCTGTTCTCCGGTGAGGATGAACGCCGGTTTGGCGGTCCCGCCGAAACGCGGAACGCGGATCATGCTCGCGCCGCGTGTGTCATAGCCGGGGTTCGCATCGTCGATCATGAATTCGCCCGACTGCGGCTTGCCGTGTTCCCAATACATCATGTAGCGGCTATTGCCGAGGAAGCCGGCGAACTGGTAGAACTCCACGCGCTTCTTGCCACTCAAATAGACATTCACTTTCTCCAGGTGGCCGCGGCCATCGTGGCAGGAGACGCAAGAGAAGTTGATGCCAAGAAAAGTCTTGCCATAGAGCACCGCAAGTTCGTCATGAGTGTCGAGCTGCTGCACCATACCGAAATCTTTGCCGTCATCCGGCTGCGGCTTGCCTTGCACATGCTCGCGGGCGATGACGTTGGAAGCGGCCACGACGTGATTGCTCTTCGCCGAAGCGGATACGATGTCGCGCACGGCATCGTCATAGGGGCGATCGACGCGGAGGTTTTCCTTCATCCAGTAATGGAACAGATTCTGGCCACGCCCCATTTTGCCGTTGGCGCGGAACAGATCCATGAAGAAGTAGGCCCACTTGTCGACGAACTCTTCGCTTGCCAAAAGCCTGTCCACGGCCTTGTTGCGCTTGGCGGGATCCTTGTCGGCGACAAAATCGCGAACCTGCTGGGCGGACGGAATGCGGCCGGTGAGATCGAGAGTGACGCGCCGTAGAAATTCGTAATCGTTGGAAAGGGGAGCGTGCGGTACGCCATCCTTTTCCATGCGGCCGAAGATCTGTTCGTCGATAAAATTCCGGCGCGCCATACGCGGACCGCGCGGCCCCGCGGGAACGCTGGGGACCAGCTTCTCGGTAATGGATCCGGCTTCATTCTTGCGCGCGGGCTGCAAGATGGGGGCATGAATTTCGGAGAACTTCTCCTGCGAAAGCACCTCGGGCTTCGCTTGCTTGGGCTTCGCGTTGGAGCCGGAATCGGCGGCCATAAGCACACCAATCACAGCGACAGCGGTGACAAGGATCAGGCGTGTCATTCAATACCTCCCAGAAATCTGGTTTGGAATCATTATATATAAGATTTCCGTGGTGTGGGAGCCCCTTTTCGGCCGGAGAGTCAAGCGGCTACCAGAGCAGCTTCAAGCCGAACTGGACGTTGCGTGGACGGTTGGTGAGCCCGCCAATGGTGCCGAAAGCGGCGTTTCCGAACTGGGCGTTTGGATTGCCGAAGATCGGATGATTGAGCGGATTGAAAACCTCGCCGCGGAATTGCATGCGAGCGCGTTCGCGGATGGGAAAATACTTGTTCAGCGAAAGGTTAAGATTGAATGGCCGCGGGCCGCGAAAAACTCCGTTGACGCGAGGCACATTCCCAAACTCGAAAGACTGCGGCAGCCGGAACGCGGTGCGATCCAAATAACCCGGCCCGCCGGAGACGCCGCCCAGGCGGTCTTCTATCGCGCCGGTTGTATAAGCCTGCGGATCGAGAGACACGTAATTGGGACGCGATCCACCGTAGGCAGGCTGGCCGGTGCCCGTGAACTGCAACGGCAATCCATCCTGGATGGTGAAGATGGTATTGGTCTGCCATCCGCCAAACGCCGCGCGCAGCCACGGGTTGGCATTGGCTCCATATTTTCTTCGCTTCCCGAACGGCACTTCGTAGGTGGCATTGAGCGCGAGCCGGCGTGGAATATCGACCGTTGCGACGGACCGTTCAATGGCGCGCGCGTAGGAGTTCTGATAGTTTGCATTGCCCTCGCCGACGCTATCCGCGGTGGTCAGGTTATTAATATTGCCGAGGCTTTTGGACCACGTGAAGGCCACGCGAGTGGAAAATCCGGAGCGCATGCTTTTCGACAAGCTGACTTGCATGGAGTTGTAGCTGGAGTTGCCCCAAGGCATGTACTGCAACTGCAGCGTGCTGTATTGGGGAAAACGCGCATTGAGGAGTTGCGCCGAGATGTTGGCATTGGATTGATTGCCGGCCCTGATCAATCCGAAAAACGGATTGGGATAGAGGCGCTGCAATGCGCTGATGGCCGCCGCGTCGCCTTTCGCTCCGAACAAAACAGGATTGATGTCGTTGGCATTGAAGTGGAGCGGAAGCTTCACTCCGTGTCCGCCGCCATAAGAAACGGTGAGCAACGCATGACCGGGGAGTTCGCGTTGGAAGCCGGCGTTCCATTGTTCGACATACGAATTCGATGAATGGTAGACGCCGCCGTTGGGATTGCTGCCGTATCCGGTGTTCGGCCCGAGTTGATTGCCTGTGGGCCTCACGACCGGAAACTCCGATGGCCATGGATCGGCGAACGATGCGATGGGGGTAACGCTGTCGATGTTGGTGGTGACAGTGTTGGTAATGGAGTATCCCTGGCCCGAACTGAGAATGTAGGCGCGCTGCGTGGTGGGAAAATACGTGATGCCGAACGCGCTGCGAATTACGGTCTTGGGATTGATGGAGTAGGCGAAGCCGAAACGCGGTCCCCAATTGCGGCTGGTGGCCCACAAATTGCGCGGCGCGCCGTTCACTCCTGCAAATTGGACAGCGCCGTAAACCGGCCTTCCCAATTGCGCCTCCACTTGGGAGGAAAGCGGACTGACGGCGGTGGGATCGAAGAACGACTGGCGGTTGTAACGCTCCTTGAACCCGGTTTCGATTTCCAGACGAAGCCCGATGTTCAATGTGAGGCGGCGGCTCACGCGCCAATCGTCCTGAAGAAAGAACGCATTGTACAACTGATTGCGGGCAACGGAATCGCGATAAAGCAGCGTGCCGCCGCCGATGTTGCCGAGCAGGAACGTCGCCATGGAATAGTAAGGCTGCGAACCGGCGGGGAGGGCGATGTTGGGGCCCGGACCCTTGGCCCAGTTGCCGTCGAAAGTGAACGTGCCGCCGCCATTATCGAGTGACACGGTGTTATCCACAAACATGCGGCCGTCCCAGCCGAACTTCAGCGTATGCCCGCCGTGCATCCAGGAGGCAGCGGTGTTCAAGGCGTAGGTGTAGTGGTCCCAATCGCGGCGCGCGATGGCGCCAAGCGTGCGATAGCCGCTGACGGTGAGCGAAGGAAACGCATCGAAGGCCTGCTGCGAAACGAAGTTTCTGGAGAAGCCCAGGCTGGACGCATTATAAAGATTGGCATTGCCGAAATTCTTGTTGCGCTGTTTGGCGAACGCGGCACGAACATCCAGTACCATGCTTGTTTTCAATACGCGCACGTAGTCCATGACGAAAGTGTGCGCGGTGACGTATTGATGATTGCCGGTGGGCTGCGAGTTATCGATCCAATCGGGGACGACGTTGGTGTTGTCGCTGATGCTGAAGCGGGCGAAGAAGCGATTGGCCTCGTTGAAATTGTGATCGATCTTGACGTTGCCCTGATTGTCGTCGGTCTCGGTGGAGGCGGTCCAACTATAGTTCTGCACGACGCCGGGAATGTCGGGCTGCGGGAAGAATTTCAGATAGTTGTTGGCGATGGGAGAAATACGCGCGGCGGGAATGCGGCGGTCAGGAAACGGATCGCGGATGCGCGTGTTGTTCTCATCGAGGTGCAGGGTGGTCGGGTCGTAAATGAGGAAAGGGGATTGCGTGAAGTCGCCGGAGCGCATCGCCGTGGGAGGCGTCACGGTGTTGTTGTAGTTCGAAGTGCGAGTGTGCGTGCCTTCCCAACCGAAGAAAAAGAATGTCCGGTTGCGCCCGTTGTAAAACCTGGGAATCAACACCGGTCCGCCGGCGGTGAAGCCGAATTGATTGAAGCGCAACGGGCCGCGAAAATCGTCGCGGCCGGGAATGGGCTGTTTGGCGCTGCGGTTGGTAAAGAAGTTCGCGGCGTCCAGTTTTTCGTTGCGAAAGAATTCGAACGCGCTGCCGTGGAATTGATTGGTGCCGGATTTCGTAATCATGTTGAGCACGCCGCCGCTGGTGCGGCCGAACTCGGCGGTGGTGGAATTCGTTTGCACCTTGACCTGGCTGACGGAATCGGCCGATGGGATGAGGACGGCCTGTCCCTGGCAGCAAACGGTCATGGGGACGCCGTCGAGAAGAATCTCGTTATTGCCGGTGATGCCGCCGTTGGATGAAAAATTCGAAGCCGCCACCATCTGCGCTGCGGCGCGCGTTACCTGCAGGCCGTCGCCGAAACCATTTAACGGCTGAAAGCCCGGCGCGAATTCGGCGACGCTCATCGGATTGCGTCCATTCATCGGCAGTTCTTCAATCTCGCGCGTGCTGATGACGGACCCTAAAGACGATGTTTCGTTCTCCACCAATCCCGGCCTTTCAAACACGGTGACGGATTCGGCAACGTCGCCCACTTGCAGCACAACATCAATGCGATGCGTGTCGTCGACGTCGATGGGAAACACTTCCGTGGCGAATCTGCGAAACCCCGCTTTGCCGGCCGCGAGCCTGTACTTGCCCGGCTGTAACAGGAGAAAAACGAACTTTCCGTCTTCGAGCGTCTTTGCCGTAAACACGAGGTTGGTCCCGGTGTTTGTGAGCGTGAGCGCAACGTCCGGAATGGTTGAGCCGGCGGCATCGGTGACGCGGCCCGTAACTGTTCCCTTAATGTTTTGACAAACGGCGGACACGGCGCAGCAAACAAGGATGGCGCAGGGCAGGAAGATCTTCATAACCTCTCCGGGTGTGCTAACCAGCTTATTTCATTTTCCTCCGCGGCGCTAAAATAAAGACGCGTGCTGCTCCCCATGATTCTGTTGGCACTGGCGGCCAACGCCGCCGAGATTCGCGGGCGCGTGAAAGATGCCAACACCGGCGAAGCGCTGGCGAAAGCCGCGGTTCGCGTGTTGCCGCAAGGTGCGCGAGGCGAATCGGCTAATGATGGCAGCTTCCGATTGGAGATTGGGGAGGCTGGTCCCATCACTCTTCTTCTGACATGCTCCGGATATCGTCCGCTGAAAGTCACGATTGAGTTCGCAGGTTCGGAGGTTGAAGCGACGCTGGTTCCCGATACGCTGCGGCGCGCGGAACGCGTCGACGTCACGGCGGGTATTTTTGCAACCGAATCGCCGGCATCCGTGGGCTTGGCGGGCAACGAACTTCGCAATCTTGCCAGCGTACTGGCGGACGACCCGCTGCGGGCAGTGCAGGGATTGCCCGGCGTGAATGCGAACGACGATTTCCGGAGCCAGATTTCGTTGCGAGGAGCGGGGCCGGAACGCGTCGGCATCTATCTCGATGGAATCCTGCTGCATTCGCCGTATCATTCCCTGCAAGGAGAAGCGGCGGGCGCATCGCTTTCCATCATCAGCGCCGATCTGCTGGAGCATGCCGATTTGCACTCCGGACCGATTCCGCCGCAGTTTTACGATCGCGGAGCGGCAGCCATCGACATGGGACTTCGCGAAGGAGATCGCAAAAAGATTGCCGCGCGTGTCGCTGCGAGCGCATCGAACGTGTCGGGGTTGCTGGAAGGCCCGCTGGGGAGGCAAGGAAAAGGATCGTGGTTGGTGAGCGCACGGAAGAGCTACCTGCAGTATCTGATCAGCCGCACCAGCGATCTGCCGTCGCTGACGTTTGCCTTTTCGGATGTACAAGGACGCGTGAGCTACGACGTTGCACCGGGGCACACGCTGACATTCAGCGCGGTGCAGGGCACTTCGGGGTTGGACCGCACGGGCGCGGAGAGCACGGTCGGCATCAACTCGTATTTCTTCAGCGATTTCACATATACGATGCTGCGCGCCGGGTCGCGTTACACAAAGGGATCACTCATTCTGCAGCAGAACGCCGCATGGGTCCGCGAGAGTTACGAGAATCAGAACAAGGATCGCAATCCACTGCTGGTCGACCACTATGGCGAATGGATTGCGCAATCGGACAACACGTGGCAGATTACGGAAAGCCATTCCGTACTGTTCGGCGGAATGGCGCGGCGAATGCGCGATGATGGGCGCGGTGAACGGCGACTGGCAACGCCGCCTTACGTGCAACTGCTGGAACGATCGCGCGGAACCGGTGTACGGACGGGCGCGTATGTAATGCCAATGCTGACTCTCTTCGGCGGCAAGGTGACCCTGCGCGGCGGCGGACGCGCCGATCATCACGATGTAAGCGGCGAAACGGCACTGAGCCCGTATGCATCGGCGGCTCTGCGAATCACCTCGGTGACGTCGGTTCATGTGGGATGGGGGCACAGCGCGCAGTATCCGGAATTGAACGCATTCTTTTCCACGTTCGGACGCAAAGGGCTGGCGCTGGAACGCTCCGCGCATTGGGAAGCCTCGTTGGAGCAGCGGCTGGACGAGCGCACGCGCGTGCGCGTAGAGGCCTACGGACGGAGCGATCGAAATGTTTTGAACCGTCCTCTGTACGATCCGCGCGTGTTGAACGGACGCTTCTATGGCGGGAACAATACGGCCAGTTATGAGAATTCGTTGAACGGAACGGCGCGCGGCGGGCAAGTGTTTCTGCAGCGCAGGACAGCGAACGGCATCACGGGCTGGATCGCGTACTCGTATTCCGTGGCGAAATCGTTTGATGGCGTGACCAACGCGCATTTTCCTTCCGATTACGATCAGCGGCACACGGGGAGCGCGTATCTCAGTTATCGTTTGCGGCCAACGGTGAACCTGAGCGGGCGCTGGGTGTACGGAAGTGGATTCCCCATTCCGCAGTTCCTGATCAAAGCTCCGGTGGACTACCTGCTTTCGCCAACACGCAACTCCTTACGGCTGCCCTCGCATCAGCGACTGGATTTGCGCGCCAACAAGACCTTCGTGAAACGCGGGGTGCATTTCACTCTCTACGCGGAATTGATCAACGTATACAATCACGACAACATCCGGTACGCGGACATCGGGGGCGTAGACACACGCACGGGGCGCGCGCGAATCTCACTGGAACGGATGTTTCCGGTGTTGCCGTCGGCGGGGCTTGCTGTGGAGTTTTGATTAGGCACCTCAGAGAATACAAATACTTCCGGCAGAGGCGATCTGGAGATCGCCTCCTGGAGTTTCGACATTTGCCGATTTGTGTGGGGCAGATCTCCAGATCTGCGAGCCGGTCTCCAGACCGGCTCTGCCGGAAGTAATCGCAGTCTCCCGGGCGGCTGCAAAGCAGCCGATGAGGCGATCTGGAGATCGCCTCGCAGGTCTGGAGACCTGCCCGAGACCTGCCCCACTCAGCAGCGCAGGCGAGGTTAGGCTGGCTTTTCGCGTTCGCGGTCTTTTAAGATGCGGCGGAGAATCTTGCCGCTGGGCGATTTGGGAATCTGATCGACAAACTCGACGATACGGATTTTTTTATACGGCGCTACTTGCGAGGCGACGTAGGCGAGCACCTCTTCGGCGGTTACTTCGTGCTTCTTCACCACGAAGGCTTTCGGAAGTTCGCCCGCCTCTTCATCGGGGACGCCGATGACGGCGGCGTCGGCGATGGAGGGATGATTCAGGAGCACGGCTTCCAATTCCGCCGGGGCCACTTGCAGACCCTTGAACTTGATGAGTTCCTTGGCGCGGTCGACGATGGTGATCCAGTTGTCCTCATCGATGACCGCGATGTCGCCGGTGCGCAGCCAGCCGTCTTCGGTGATCGTGTTGCGCGTGGAATCGGGATTCTTGTAATAGCCCTTCATGACCTGCGGGCCGCGCACCCACAACTCACCGGGCGCGCCTGACGTGGCTTCCTCGCCGGTGGAAAGATCTATCAGTTTCGCTTCCGTGTTGGGCACCAGAACGCCCACCGATCCGTGTCGAACTTTGTCGCCGTCAATGGGGTGGCCGCAAACGCCGGGCGAGGTCTCCGTCAGACCGTAGCCTTGCCGCACTTTGCAGTTGAGGCGTTTTTCGCACGCCGCGGCGAGGTCGGCATCGAGCGGAGCGGCGCCGCTGAACACAAGTTTGAGGCTGGAGAGATCGTACTTGTCGACGAGCGGGCTTTTCACCAGGCCGAGAATGATGGGTGGGACGAGGCAGGCGCGTTCGATCTTGTAGTTCTGCACATAGCCGAGAAACTGATCCATATCGAATCGCGGCATCATGACCACCGTGCCGCGCTGCAGCAGGTCGAAATTCGCCACGCAGTGAAAACCGTAGATGTGGAAGACCGGCAGAATGAGCAGGCTTCGCGCGCGCCCCGTGCCGAACAGCTTTGAGGTCTGCTGCATGGCGGCAACCAGATTGCGATGAGTCAGCATGACTCCTTTAGGCAATCCCGTTGTCCCGCTGGAATAGAGCATCGCCGCAACATCATTGGCCGGGTCGATATTCACTTGCGGCGGCGGGCCCGCGTGATGCATCAACGACGTGAACGATTCCGATCCATCGGCGTCGTCGAAGGTGAAGATCTTCTCCACATGCGTGCCTTTGGCGGCGGACTTCGCCTTCTCCAACATCGCCGATACGGTGATGAACACGCGCGCGTCGGCATCTTCCAACTGATGATGAATTTCCGATTCCAAGTAAAGCGGATTCATCGTCGTGACGCACGCGCCGGCGCGCATGATGCCGTGCACGGCGATGGAATACTCGGGAAGGTTCGGGCTGATAATGGCAACCTTGTCGCCCTTGCCGATGCCTAGTTGCGCCAAGCCCGCGGCAACCGCTTGAGAATTGCGATTCGTTTCGCCGTAGGTGTAACTGCGGCCGGTGGGCCCATCGATCAGGGCCACCTCGTCCGCAGCTTCCTCAACACCCGCAAAGATGAATTCCGAAAGCGGCACATGCGGAATCTCAGCGTCGGGATAGGGAGAACGAAACGGCATAGATGCCGATTATAGGACAAACTCGCCCGCGGCCGATACAGCCTCCACCAGAAGCGGCCGGTATTCCTCATCGGGAATCTCGATCACGCCAAACTGGCTCAGGTGGCTGGTCAGATACTGGACTTCCAAGAGGCGGAATCGCTGTTCCAGCAAACGTTGGACAAGCTTCACTAACGCCACCTTGGACATATCCGTGACGGTGTGAAACATCGATTCAGCGAAGAACGCTTCTCCGATGTGAACGCCATAAATGCCGCCGGCAAGCCGGCCGTCCACCCAAACTTCCACCGAATGCGCGTGGCCTAAATGATGAAGCTGCAAGTAGACACGGAAGATCTCCGGGGTGATCCAGGTAGACGGACGGTTGGCGCAGTTGGTCATGACGGCGGAAAAGTCCTCATCGAAGGAGATGCGAAAAGCGCCTGCGCGCAGCTTGCGTTGCAGAGAGCGCGAGATATGCAGCGCATCGAGTGGAAGAATGGCGCGCACGGCGGGATGATGCCAGGTGATCAGACGACGGCCCGGATACCCCATGGGGAACTCGCCGCGGCGGTAACCGTCGAGAACGGCTTGCGCGTCCAGACCGCGGCTGGTGCGAACAATGTCCACCACGAAACTATTTGAGCATCCGCGCTTTCATAATGGTAACCGGAGGAGTGAGGCGCTGGGCTTTGGAAGGGGCGGCCTGAATGCGGCGCACGACATCCATTCCGCGCACCACTTTTGCGAACGCGGCGAATCCCTGGCCATCGGGATTTCGATTGCCACCAAAATCGAGCGCCGGCTGATCGCCGATGCAGATGAAGAAATCGAAGGTGGCGGTATCGGGACCATCGCGGGCCATCGACACCACGCCATCGGTATGTTTGAGCTTTGTCGCATTCGTGCGTTCCAATGGAATTGGCGGAAACGGACGGCCGGCGTCCGGGCGCACGCTGGCCTGGATCACTTCGATCTTCACCTTGTGCGCCGGCTGATTGTCAGGCCGCAAGGTGACCGTGCGATGGAAACGGCCGCCGTCATAGTCGCCGCGTTCCACATACCTAATGAAATTAGCGGCGGTGACGGGAGCGCGATCGGGAACCAACTCCATTTCAATCTCGCCGAGATTGGTGGTCAGCACCACGCGTGGCGGAGCGGCCAGCAGGAAGAATAAGATCGTCAGCATCTTACATTGACGCCAAGCCGCGAAGGTTCCACCCGCTGATCCAACTCGCCTCGTACTTGTTTCCGCCAGGGCCGGGCCAATGCGTTTCGAGGCTGATGTAGCCGGGGTAGCCGTCGGCCTTGAGCGCGGCGATTTGGCCTTTCCAATCGATGGTGCGCGTTCCCACCGGACCCCACACAGGCGTGTGGCCTTCGACGTGGCAATCCTTAATATGAACGTGTCCAACGCGCGCGGGGGGCAACAACCGGTAGCCATCGGGAAACGGATTCTCTCCGGAGATGAGGCAATTCGCCGGGTCCCATACGACTTTCAAATTTGGATGAGAGAGAACGTCGAGTACGGATTTGGTCTCGCTGGCGGTGGCGATGTTGCAGGCGTTCTCATTTTCCAGCCCAATGATCAGGCCTTCGGCCGCGGCGCTACGGCAGAGTTGATCAAGCGACTTCACCACGCCGTCAAAACATTTCTCCGGCTGCACGGTTCGCCAGAAGGAAAAGACGCGGATGATTTTCGCCCCGAACAAGTGCGCGATTTTGAAAGCATGCTCGGCGAGTCGCGGCTGATCATCGAAGGTGTGTTTGAACGCGAAAACGTCGTGCTGGAATCGCGTGTCCACGTCCGGCGCGCCCGGTAGCACGCATTTCAGAATGGGCGAGGCGATGGAGATCACTTGCAGATTTCGCGCATCCAGAAGCTCTTTGGCCTTGGCCAGCTCATCGGCGGTGAGATCCATGATGTTCTTGCCCCATAGCAGACGCAACTCCGCGCCGGTCATTCCAATTTCGACCATCGCGTCGAGCGAGGTTTCCAGATCCGGCGAGAATTCGTCAGTGATGGCGGCGATGGGAATTTTAGGTTGCATCGAATCGATTATGGCACGTGTCTCCGGCGCGCCGTTCCACAACAAATCCACGGCGATATGCGAGATGGGGCTTGTCAAGAAAAACAACTGGCTTGTTACCAATCCGTTACAAAGTCGTTGACACGAAATTCATCGTCTGCTAACTTCCATGATTCATACCGTGCCAGCTCGATCTTCGGAAAATCATATCGACTCCGCAAGCATTCTCCTCGTAGATGACAACCGCTACGGACTGACGGCAAGAAAGTCCGTTTTGCAGGAGTTGGGGTACCGCATCACGATCTGCACCGATCCGCTGCAAGCGGTGGAGATTTTCCGCGCGAATGCGTTCGATCTGGTGGTAACGGATTACAAAATGCCGCGCCTGAACGGGGGCCAACTGATTGCGGCCATGCGCGAATTGCGCGCGGAAACGCCGTTCATACTGCTCACCGGTTTCGCGGAGTCGCTGGGCTTCACGGAGGAAGGCACGGGCGCGGACCTGGTAATTCAAAAGAGTTCCAACGAAGTGGTGCAACTAGTGCGGGCCGTGGCGCGGCTTCTGAAGAAGACTCCATCCAGAAAGACGCAAGCCAAAGCGAAGCCTCCGCTGCGAGGAGTGGCAAGGGCGAAGGGTGTTTCTTAAGAGGACAACGGGACTGGCAGTGGCGTCCCTGCTTTGCATATTGGAAGCGCCGGCGCAGCAGCGCGGGCGCAGGCCGAAGCTGCCGCCGGAGGAGTCGCAAGTTCAGCAGTGGATGGCGGCGATGAGCCTGCGCGACAAGATCGCCCAGTTGATCGTTATCCCGTTCTACGGGGAAAATCCACACTCCAAATCCGCAGCATTTCGAAAGTTCTCCACGGCGGTGAGTGAACTCCACGTGGGCGGAATGATTCTGGTGAACCGCGTTCGCCAGGGATTGGCGATCAACGCCGAACCCGTAACGGCGGCGGCCTTTCTCAATCGTATGCAGAAGCTGGCGAAGGTGCCGCTGATTGCCGGCGCGGACTTTGAGCGGGGCGCATCGATGCGGGTCTCCGGCACTACGAAGTTTCCGCACAACATGGCATTTGCGGCGGCGCGGGATCTTGCAGCGACGCGGAAATTGGGCGAAGTGACGGCGCGCGAATCACGCGCCATGGGCGTGCATTGGGTGTTTGCGCCGGTTGCCGACGTGAACAACAATCCGGGAAATCCCAT